>JADYYZ010000265.1 GCA_020853405.1 Acetobacteraceae bacterium | reverse complement strand
CGATCACGCGCTGCAAGCCTTTGTTTGAGCGCGTGATTCACGTCTCCTGCGATGCCGCCTCCGACGATCACGCGCTAGCCGGAGGCGTTGCGCCTGATGCCGAAAACCGTCTCGGCGCCCTGCACCAGGCGGTTCAGCACCAGCATCACCAGCGAGGAGCTGAAGCCCAGCAGGAACGGCACAAGCAGCGCTGCCCCCTGCTCCACCCCGATCTGGATCATCCCCGCTGCCAGCGCGTCGGGCGAGGCCATGCCCTTGCAGAACGCCAGGAAATAGCCATAGCCGAACGGCAGCGCCAGCACGACGCCGAACAGCGCACCCAGGATGATCCGCCGCAGCACCTGGCCCGGGTTGGTGAGATCGAAGGTGGCATCAGCCTGGATGGCAAGCACGTTCACGCCGATGAACGCGATCGAGCCGATGCCACCAAGCGACAGCAGCCAGGCCAGATAGCCCGCAAGCGCCCAGCCCGCCCGCGTGTTCGCCTCGCTGTCGCCGCCGGTGGGGAGCACGTTGATGTTGGGCGGGAAGATCGAAACGGCAAGGCCAGCGATGGCAAGCAGCAGGAAGCCGGCGGCCATGTAGTTGACGAAGCCCGGCGTGCGGGTCAGCCGGAACTCCTTGCGCTCGGCGTCCGACAGCAGCGCGTTCAGCCCCTGCAACCGTTCGTCGAGTTCACGCCATTCCTCCTCGGTCGCGGCCCGGCCGCCGGTACCGATCTCGCTCTTCAGCAGGTTCAGTGTCTCGAACGCCAGCAGCGGCTGCTGGTCGGGGGGGACCTTCACCGCCCGGCCATAGATGAATTCCTTGAGGTCGCGCAGCACCAGCAGCTGGCGCATGAAGTCGTGGTCGGCGATGCGCGCGTTGAAGGTGGGTGGCGCCGCGGCCACCGCCTCCGCCATCGGGGCGGCCGGGGCCAGGGCCGAAGCAGCAGGTTCGGCCGGACGCGCGCCGGAGGGTGGTGTCTGCACGTTCATCGCGTGACCGTAACGTAGGCACGATGCAGGATCAACGATTTGCGGATTGCATCCTGAGCCCGGTGCCAGCCTCGCACGCGGGCCCGGCCGCTGCCGAAGCTGGCCCCGCTACCCGGCGGGCGGGCCCTGGTGCGCGCGGTGCTGCCAGCGCGCCGCAACGATGGCAGCCTCGGTCCGGTTGCGAACGTGCATCTTGCGCAGCAATCCGGTGATGTAGTGCTTCACCGTCTTGTCGCTCAGCACCAGCCTGAGGCCGATCTCCTTGTTGCTGAAGCCCTGGGCAATCAGCGACAGCACCTGCGTTTCGCGCTGGCCGAGCCGCGCCGGGCCGGGGCTGTCGGTCTCGCCCGCCATGCGCAGCTGGCCAAGTCGGACCAGCAGCGGCGCGGCAAGGGTGGGTGCGATATAGGTCTCGCCGCGATGCACCGTGCGCGCGACATCGACCAGTTCCCCGCCGCCGATCCCCTTCAGCACGTAGCCGCACGCGCCCTTGCGGATGGCCTCCATGACGTGATCGTCGTCGGCGACCACGGTCAGGATCAGTATCCGCACCGATGGCGCGGCGGCGACGATCCCTTCGACCGCGGCGATGCCGTCGGCGGCGGCAGGCAGTGACATGTCGAGCACCATGATGTCAGGGGCCTTGTCGGCCGCGATTCGAACCGCGTCCGCGGCCGACGTGCCGGATGCCACGATCTCGAAATCCGGTGCCGTGGCGAGCGTCCGCAGAACGCCATCCAGGAAAAGCGGATGATCATCGACCGCGGCGATGCGGATCATGCCGTCACCTCCTCGCGTTCCGTCGCGATCTGCATCGACGCGGTAAGCGATGTTCCCCCGCCGGCGACGCTCGCGACATCGACCGTGCCGCCCCAGCTCTCGATCCGGTTGGTAAGGCCGGCAAGCCCGAGGCGGGTGCGCTGCGATCCGGCCAGCGTGGCAGCGATGCCCGGCCCACTGTCGCGGACCTGGACCCAGACGGTGCCGGATTCGACCCAGGCCTCGACGACCTGGCCCTTGCCGCCGGCATGGCGGAAGGCATTCGTCAAGGCTTCCTGCACGAAGCGGCACAGGCAGACCTTGACGAAATGCGGCACGCCGGCGGGAAGGTTCGCACCGATCGCGCTTTCGACCGAGGTCCTGGTACGCCGTTCGTGGTCGGCAATGGTGCAGGCCAGCGCCCCGCCCAGGCTCAGCGTCTCGATCTCCGGCATGCTGAGGCCGGCGCAGACATTGCGCACCTCATTCATGGCATCCGCCAGCGCGCCGCGGATCGAGACCAGATCCTCCGACGCGCCGGCTGCCGTCGCGCTGGCCTCTCCCGCACCCTTCGGGGCGGCCGGGGCCAGGGCATCCAGGCGAAGCAGGGCATAGCCGATCAACTGCGCGGCCCCGTCATGCAGGTCTGCCCCCAGCGACAACAGGAACCGCTCGTTCTCCTCGGCGGCAAGCCGGGAGGCACGCTCGACCCGCGCCTGCAGCACCATGTTCCTGCGCAACGCCTGCGAGGTCTGCCGCACCTTTTCGACCAGCGCGCGCTGCTGGCGCCCGATGACCTTGGCGGCGCGCGCGAAGATCACGGAAAGCCCGGCGACCACGAAAAGGCTGATCAGGGCCGCCACCAGCCAGGCGTTGCGCTTGGCGACGGCCAGGTGCTGCCGCAGGGCCGTGGCATTCTCGTAGAATTCCACCACCGCGACGACGCCCCCGGACCTGTCGCGAACCGGCACGTAGATCTCCAGGAGCGATACGCCTGCGCCGCGTTCGTTGGCGTTTTCCGGCTCGTCCAGCTGGTCGAACTCGGCGACGATGCCGCCAGCCCGGGATATGCGAAGTGCGTTGGACAGCGGGAACTGCCGGCCGACGAGGGTGGGGTCGGTCGCGTAGAGAATCCGGCCGTCAGGTGACCAGAGTTTCAGTGCCAGCACGCGCATATGCACCGAAGCCTGCTGCATCGCGCCGGCAATCGCCTGCGCCTGTTCGGGCGTGATGCTGCCAGGTGTCGGCCCGATCAGATGTGGAGCGATGAAATGCTCGATGAACAGCGATGCCGCGCCCGCGGCGTAGCGCTTCGCCTCGGTCTCGATTGTCAGGGCAACCCAGGCGCCCTGTGCGAGCATGCTGTGCAGCAGCAGCACGGCGCTGACCAGGAAGAACTGCCCCATCAGCGTGCGCCAGGGCAGCCACCAGAGGCGCTGGCGCAACGGCGTGGGGGCATCCCCGGCCGGCGGTTCGGATGGCGAAGCCGCTTCCGAATCCTTCCGCGCCGGCGCGTCGTGCGGTGCGCAAGCGGCCGGGGCGGCCGCCGCCGCGGCGCCGCGCAACGGCGTATCGTATCCGGCCGCCCCTGGCTCGCCGATGGGGCTCCAGCGCGGCACCGGCGACGCCCGCGGTGCCGTGATCGCAGGCAGCGACGGCGCTGCGCCGGCAGTCGGGCTGCCCGCCTTGCCGCCCGCCTTGCCGCCCGCCTTGCCGCCCGCCTTGCCGCCTGCCTTGCCGTCTGCGTCCGGCGGAGAATCTGGGATCATGCGCGACGCCTGGCGGCGGTGCCCGCCAACGGCGCGGGCCAGGTCGCGCGAGGCACGACAGCGCGCCACGGTCGCCGCGGATGCGGGGTCGCCGGCCGGCCGCAGGGCCGGACCACGAACGGACCGCCAAGGTCGTTCACGTTCGCGCCCACAGCGCCTCCGCAGGGGGAGTGATTGAAATCGCTCGCGACATAGTAGGATCAGAGTTGACTAAAATCAATGCATGTTGTGTTCGTATCTGCGGCGAACTGACAAAATCAACTGCTGCTGCGATCCAAGGTTATTTCCTGCAACCATCGGCAACAAATACTCAGTGGTGCTGCTGGCGCTGGCGTGCACCCAAGTCGATGCACTCGCATAAGTAGTTCTTATCAATCCGGGCACATACATGCGTGTGTGTACGGCAACCGGAGGGCGAGCGCGTGCAGCGCCAGCCTACCCGTGCGGCAATGGCAGACCGGCGTCGGCATAGCGGGCAACAATGCCGATCCGGGCCGCGATATGGCCCCTCGAACCGTCCATTGCCGACCTCGCAATGCGCCGCCACCCCAGTCATACCAACGGTCAATTGCATTGACCGTTGGTATTGAGTCTTTCATCGCCCTCAAGCGCCGGGCGGCGGCTCTGCCGCCTTGGCTCGCCGCACCGGCGGCGGGCGCCTTCGGCGCCCCGGCACGAGTCAAAGTCTCGTGCCGCCGGTATCAGACTGAAGCGGGCACGCGCTAGCGAAGCCTTCGTTTGAGTGCGTGGTTCACGTCTCCGGCGATTCCGCCTCCGACGATCGCGCGCTGGACTCGCGCCCCTGCCCGCCGATAATCGCCGCAAACGGCATCAAGGGGAGGAACGGGCATGATCGGACGCAAGGGATTCCTGGCCGGCCTTGGCGCGTCGGCGGCAGCGATGCTGGCGAGACCCTCGCTGGTGCGTGCCCAGGGCGAGAGTTTCCGCGCCGGCATCAAGCTCAGCCCGACCTCGATGGACCCGCATTTCCGGCTGTCCGG
>JADYYZ010000264.1 GCA_020853405.1 Acetobacteraceae bacterium | reverse complement strand
GCACCGGCCGGCGACTCGCTTGGCGCCCGCCTTGCCGCCGCCGACCCCGACAAGGGCAAGGCCGTGTTCAACCGCGTCTGCGGCATCTGCCACACCGCCAACGAGGGCGGGCCGACCCGCATCGGCCCGAACCTGTGGAACATCGTCGGCCGGCAGCATTCCAGCGTCGCCGGTTTCAGCTACTCGCCGGTGATGAAGGGCAAGACCGGCCCCTGGACCTACGAGGACCTGAACGCCTGGCTTGCCAACCCCGCCAGGTTCGCACCAGGCAACCGCATGGGGGTGGGGCTTGCCGATGCCAAGCAGCGGGCCGACGTGATCGCCTATCTGCGCAGCATGTCGAACGACCCCAAGCCGTTCCCCGCGCCTTAGCGGCGCGTCACGCGGCCAGGCGGTCGATCCGGTCCTGCAGGCGGTACCATTCCCCCACCGCCGGCAGGAACCACGGGTCGCCCGAATAGAAGCGCATGGTCGGGAACGCGAGCCCATCGAACGCCGAGCGCGCGTTGGCGCGGCCAAGGATCTTCAGCGCCACCTGGTGGCCGAGCCAGGTCTGCATCGCCACCCCGGAACCCTGGCAGCCGGCGGCGTAATGCACCCCGTCCTCCACCCCGATATGCGGCAGGAAATCGAAGGTGAACGCGACATTGCCCGTCCAGCTGTGGCTGATCCGCGCGGCACCGAGCTCGGGGAACACATCGGTCATCATCCGGTGCAGCACCGGGGCGGCGGCCGCGGGGCTGGTGGGTGCGAAACTGGCGCGCCCGCCCCACAGCACGCGCTTTCCTTCCGGGCAGGGGCGGAAATAGTTCAGCACCCGGCGGCTGTCGCTGACCATCCGCCGGTTCGGAAACAGCCGCTGCATGGTCGCCGGCGGCAGCACCTCGGTCGCGATGATGTAGCTGCCGACCGGGATCAGCCGGCGCGCCAGCCATTCGTTCGGCCCGTGCAGCGAATAGCCGTTGGTCGCGCACAGCACCGCCTGTGCCCGCACGTTGCCGCGCGAGGTGAAGACGCGGAACCCGTCGCCTTCGCGCGCGATGCGTCCGGCGCGCACGCCGCCGCGCAGGATGGCGCCGGCCTGCCGGGCAGCCTCGGCAAGGCCCAGCACGTAGCGCGCCGGGTGCAGCCCGCCCGCTGCCTCCACCACCATGCCGCCGAAATAGCGATCGCTGCCCAGCTCCTCGCGCACGCGATCGGGCGGCAGGATGCGCACGGCGCCGCCGGTGATGTCGGCAAGCCACGCTGCCCGGCGCTCCATGCCGGCCAGGTGGCGGCGCGTCCAGGCGCCGACGAAGCGGCCGGTGCGCGCATAGGCGCAGTCGATCCGCTCGCGCGCGATCAGCTCCTCAAGGAAGCCGAAACTGCCGGCGGCCTCGCGCACCAGGCGGTCGGCCGCTGCCTCGCCGAACCGCTTCGCAAGGCCGGTACCGGCGATCTTGAGGCCGCCCGAGACCATGCCGCCATTGCGCGACGACGCACCGAAGCCGATCGCCTCGGCGTCCAGCACCAGCGCGCGCGTGCCCATGCGGCCCATGGTCAGCGCCGCGGAAAGGCCGGTGTAGCCGCCGCCGATGATCGCGACCTCGAGCTCGGCCGGCAGTGGCTCGGGCGGGCCGGGCACCGGGCGGGCAGCCTCCCACCACCATGGCGTGGTCGAAAAATCGTCGGTGTAGAGACCGCGCACGCGCCCCTCCCTTCATCCTTCCGCCTGTCTATGATGGAATGAAGCAGGGGTGCAGGCCAGCAGCAGCATGATACGTGAGCGATGAGCAGCGAGCCGGATTCCGACGGCGCGGATTGCGCGCGGCCGGCACGGCACCTGCCCGGGCACGGCCTGGCCGGGCTGATGGCGAGACACGGCTGATGGCCTCGCTGCGCGAGAGCCTGTCGGTGCGCAACCTGTCGAAGCATTACGGCGCCACCCGCGCCGTCGACGACGTGTCGCTGGAGATTCCGCGCGGCCGGTTCGTGACGCTGCTCGGCCCCTCGGGCAGCGGCAAGACCACCATCCTGATGGCGATCGCGGGCTTCGTGCATCCCACCGCCGGCGAGATCCTGCTCGATCGCGCGCCGATCACGCCGCTGCCGCCCGAGAAGCGGAATTTCGGCATGGTGTTCCAGGGCTACGCGCTGTTCCCGCACATGAGTGTCGCCGAGAATGTCGGCTTTCCCCTGCGCGTGCGCGGGATCGGCCGCGCCGAGACCGCGGCCCGGGTGAAGGAATCGCTGTCGCTGGTGCAGCTCGGCCAGCTTGCCGATCGCCGGCCGCAGCAGCTTTCCGGCGGCCAGCAGCAGCGCGTGGCGCTGGCGCGCGCGCTGGTGTTCCAGCCGGCGCTGCTGCTGCTCGACGAGCCGCTCTCGGCACTCGACATGAAACTGCGCGCCGAGCTCCAGCTCGAGCTCAAGGACCTGCACCGGCGGGTCGGCCTCACCTTCATCTATGTCACGCACGACCAGGAGGAAGCGCTGTCGATGAGCGACTCGATCGCCATCCTGCGCGACGGCAGGCTGGTGCAGGAGGGCAACCCCGACACGCTCTATGAGCGGCCGGAGAGCCGGTTCGTCGCCGACTTCCTCGGCAAGTCGAACTTCCTGTCCGGCCGGGTCGAGCGTGTCCGCCCCGGCGGCTTCACCTACACGGTCGATGGCGCGCGCTTCGTGCAGGACCACGCCGGCGCGGTCACGCCGGGATCGCGCGCGCTGGTCGCGCTGCGCCCGGAAAAGATCGACGTGCTGGCCGAAGGTGCCGTCGCCGACAACGCGACCGAGGGCACGATCGCGGCATGGTCGTATTTCGGCGCGTCCTTCAGCCTGCTGGTCGACGCGCCCGGCCTTGGCCGCCTGCAGGTCGTCGTGCCGTCCTGGCGCTGCCCGGTGGAACCGGCCGAGGGGCGGCGCCTGCGGCTCGGCTGGAGCGCGGGTGCCTCGGTGCCGGTCCGCGATGACTGAGCCGGCAGCGACCGGACCGAGATGAGGATCGAGCCGTTGCGGCCGCTGCCTGCCGGGGACCTTGCGATGCGAAGGAGACACGCTGCGTGACCCTGTTCTCGCCTGCCCAGGCGGATGCCGTGCGCTGGGTCGCGGCAAACCGCGAGCGCCTTTCGCGCGAGCATCTGCATCTGTGGCGGCTGGCCGAGCCGAGCTGGCGCGAATACCGCTCGGCCGCCTGGTTCGTCGAACGGCTCGCGCGCGAGGGGTTCGAGGTCGAGGCCGGCACCGCCGGCATGCCCACCGCATTCGCCGCGCGCTTCAGCACCGGGCCGGGCCCGGTGCTGGCGACGATCGCCGAATACGATGCCGTGCCCGGCACCAGCCAGGAGGCGGTGGCGGAGCGGGCGCCGCGCCAGGGAACGCATGCCCACACCGCCGGCCATACCGACCCGCACAGCGCGCTCGGCCTCGGCGCGCTGGCCGGCGTGCTGGCGACCAAGGCCGCGATGCAGACGCACGGCCTCAAGGGCACGCTGGTGCTGATGGGCGAGCCGGCGGAGAAAATGTGCGGCTCGAAGCCGGTGCACGCCAGCCACGGCCTCTATGACGATTTCTCGGCCGCCATCTCCTGGCACCCGACCTCGTTCCTGAGCCTCGCCAATTCCTGCCTGTGGGATACCCACTGCGCGACCTACTGGAGCCGCATCTACACGTTCGAGTGCCTGGAACCGGAGAGCTGGAGTTCCTCGATCGCGCGCACCGGCGTCAATTCGCCGCACTCGATCAGCCGCGCGCCCGGCGCGATCGACGCGGTGTGCCTGATGTACACGGCGGCCAAGTATCTCAAGGAGAACATGCTGCCGCACCAGGGCGCCTGGAGCCTGAACGAGGCGATTCTCCAGGCCGGCCAGGCCACCGCCGACAATCTCCCGCCCGGCCTTGCCGTGATCCAGTACGCGCTGCGCGCGCCGACGATCGAGATGCAGGAGCGCGTGTGGGCGGTGCTGGACCGCAACGCCGATCACGTCGCGGCGATGGCCCATTGCACGGTGAAGAAGGCGTGGGTCACCAGGACGCGGCCGGGCCTCGCCAACCATGCGATGGCGGAGGTCACCTTCCGCAATTTCGAACGCTGCGGCCCGCCGGAATATTCCGAAGCGGCGGTGTCGTTTGCCAACGATCTCCGGCGCGCCTGCGGCGCCGGGTCGGTGGAGAACCCGTTCCCGCCGGAGATCCTGCGCCTGTGCCCGCCGCGGGATGCCGAGGCAGCGCTGCGCGCGCACCTGCCGCCCTGGCAGAAGAACTATACGTCGGACGACTACACCGACTGGACCTGGCACTGCCCGACCGCAAGGCTCTATGTCGGGCGCGCCCAGCTGCGTATCGACACGCCGGGCCGGGTCTGGCCGGACTGGACGCGCAATGCCATGGGCGGCGTTCCCGCCTGCATCGACCCGATGTGGCTGAAGGCGGCCGAGGTGACGGCGGCAACGTTCGTCGAGCTGCTGGAGCATCCCGCCGAAGTGGAACGCGCCCGCGCGGAGTTCGCCGAGCGCACCGGCGGCGGCATCGGCGGATCGAAGTGGATCGCGCCGCTGCTGGGCGAGAAATTCCCGGCCCCGATCCATTACCGCTGGCCGGAATATGTCGAAACGGCGCGCGGCCCGGAATACACGGTGCCGGATCCGTCGAAACCCTGAGGAGCGAGCACCATGACCACGATGACCGAAGGCGAATACCGCTACAACATGCTGATCAAGGCGTTCCCGAGCGAACCGGCGCCCGCGTTCGAGCACCCTGACCAGCAGCACACGGTCTGGGGCCGGCGCTGGGGCTGCAACTCCGATGTCGGGAAGCTCCGCGTCGTGCTGATGCACCGGCCGGGCGACGAGCTGAAACTCATCGACCCCGCCAAGCGCATCGAGCATCTCGGCGCCTATGGCGACCAGAAGGCCGGCTGGTACTGGCGCGGCCGCGAGATCCCCGACCTCGCCACCCAGCAGGCACAGCACGATGCGCTGGTCGCCACCCTCGGCGAGGAAGGGGTCGAGGTGGTGTTCCTCGACGCCTGCGGGCCGGGCAAGATGAAGTCGGTGTACACCCGCGACCAGGTGATCGCGGTCGATGGCGGCGCCATCGTCTGCCGCATGGGTGCCCCGATCCGCCGCGGCGAAGAGGCGCCGGCGACACGAACGCTGGCACGCCTCGGCATGCCGATCCTGCGCACGGTGCACGGCACCGGCATGATGGAAGGCGGCTCGTTCGCCTTCATCGACCCGCGCACCGCGGTGGTCGGCATCTCGTCGCGCGTCAACGAGGAAGCGGCCCGCCAGGTCGAGGATGTGCTGCGCGTGCAGGGCGTGGAGCTGTTGCGCGTGCAGCTCACCGGCTACCGGCTGCACATCGACGGCGCCTTCGTGATGGTCGATGTCGCGACCGCGATCGTGAACCCGGTGCTGCTGCCGTTCTGGTTCCTGGAGAAACTGAAGGAGAAGAAGATCAATTGCATCGAGGTGCACCCAGACGACCCCGCCTGGACCGTGAACTGCCTTGCGGTCGCGCCGGGCCGGGTGCTGATGGCCGACCAGGCGAGCCCCCGCACCGCCGAGGCGCTGGACAAGGCGGGGATCAGCGTGCGGGTCGTGCCCTATGATGCGATCTGCCAGGGCGGTGGCGGCATCCACTGCTCGACCTCGCCGCTGGTGCGCGATCCGCTGTAGGCAGGCAGCATGGCGGCCTTGATGTTGGCCGCGCGCATCCCGACCTGATCGCCGATCCACCCAGGGGGACCCGGACATGTTCGATGCGAAGCGCCTGCTTGACCAGTTCCTTGGCGGCGATGCCGGGGCGACGCTTTCCCAGGCCGGCGGCAAGGCGAAAAACATGCTCGACCAGGTGGCATCGAAGACGCCCGGTGGCATGGTCGGCCTTGCCGCCGCCGGCGGCGTGCTGGCGCTGCTGCTGGGCGGCAAGGGCATCGGCAGGCTCGCCGGCGGGGCGGTGCGCTATGGCGGGGCGGCGGCACTCGGCGCGCTCGCCTATCGCGCCTTCCAGCAGTGGCAGCAGCCGCAAGGTGCCACGCCTGCCGCCGCACTGCCGCCGCCGGCGGACGTGCCGGCCGCATTCCAGCCGGGTGCCGCGCCCGGCGCCGGCGGCGAGCCGTTCGAACTCAGCCTGATGCGCGCGATGATCGGTGCCGCCAAGGCCGATGGCCACGTCGATGCCGAGGAGCAGAAGCGCATCTTCGATGCGGTGGAACGCATGGGGCTCGACCCGGCGGCGAAGGGCTTCGTGTTCGATGCGCTGAACCGCCCGGCCGATCCGGCCGCGATCGCCCAGGCAGCGGCGAGCCGCGAACAGGCAGCGCAGATCTACCTCGCCTCGCGGATGGCGATCGACCCCGACAACCCGACCGAGCGCGCCTATCTGGAGGCGCTGGTGCAGCGGCTTGCGCTGCCGGCGGACCTGGTCTTGCATCTCGATCGCCAGGTCGCCGGCGTCGCCTGACCATCCCCCCAGAGGAGGAGACCAGCATGGCCGATCCGATCACCTTCCCCGGCAAGGTCGCCTGGTCGGGCGAGAATCCGGGAATCTCGCTGAAGACCGACCCGGACGGGCCGTTCACCACGCTTGCCAGTTTCTTCCGCGTCGTGCTGTCGCCGCACGGGCGGGGGCATGCGCTGATGCTGCTGCAGGCACCGCAGGATGGCGCGTCGGACGCCAACCTGTGCCTGTGCGACAACGAGCCGCTCGCCCGCTACCTGGCCACGGACTTCGTCAGCCATTTCGGCGCCTGGCGCGGGCTGGCGGGGCTTGCCGGCATGCGCTGCCGCAAGCTCGATTCGGTGGTTGCCGGCGGCGACCCCCGCAGCACCTACAGCGAGACCGTGCGCGCCGGCGAGACCACGGTGAAACTGACCTGGAGCGGGCTCGGCCAGCCGTTCTGCTTTGCCTTCCGCCCCGAGCATTCCGCCACCGGCAGGCACCACATGCCCAGCCTGTTCGTCGGCTGCGAGAGCGCGACCATCGAGGTGAACGGCAAGGCGCTGCCCGGCAAGCCGGTGCCGCGCGACGTGGTCGGGCACCGGATCAGCAGCGCGATGCTCGCCTTCTCGGAGACCTGGATCGAGGTGTAGGCGTACCGCGCGCGACAGGCGCTGCCGCCCTCACCCTTCCCTCTCCCACGCTTGAGCGGGAGAGGGGCAGGGTGAGGGGCCTGCGAGCCCGAAGCGGCCCGAGCGCCCCAACCGGCGCCGCCGCGGGGGCGGCGAGCCAAGCCGCCGGCGGCGGCGCCCGGCGCCTGAGGGCGACTATGCAGCCTCGATCGCGAGGTGCGCGACGCAGTCGCCGCGCTCGCAGCGGGCGGGGTGGCGCTGGCACACCACGATGCCGTCGGCGCGGAAGTGGCACGCGGCCGGCGGGCGGGCCGGGTCATCGACGAAGTGCACGCGCCCGCACAGCTCGCCCTTCCTCACGG
>JADYYZ010000263.1 GCA_020853405.1 Acetobacteraceae bacterium | reverse complement strand
GCGAAGATGTTGACCAGCACGACCTTCACCCGTGGGCGGGCGGCGATCCATTCCAGCACGCGGATCAGCCGGGCCGGCGAGCCGCGCAGCTGGCCGGTGCGGATGTCGAGGAAGTTGAGCGGCTTCATGCCGCGCGCGGTCATCTCATCGACCAGCATCATCGACAGGCCGGCGCCGGTGGTGACCAGGCCGACCTCGCCGTTCGGATCGAGCTCGACATAGTCGAAGCCTTCGTCGAGTTTGCGCACGGCGTCGGCGTAGGTCTCCGGCCGGGCGCGCAGCAGGGCGGCGATCTCCGGCTGGCGGTCGATGGCGTTGAGATCGACCACCACCTTGGCATCGCCGGCAATGCAGCCGGCGGGGGAGACGAAAAGCGGGTTGATCTCGGCCAGCATCAGCTCGCGCGCCAGCATCAGCTCGGCGAGGCGACGGCCGGTGGCAAGCAGGGCGCCGCGCGAGGCATCCGGCTCGGTGGCGACAAGGTCGGCGATGGCGTCGGCAATGGCATCGACCTCGGGCGCGCAGAGGCGGAAGGCGATGCCGCCCGCCTGTTCGACCTCCACCCCGCCTTCGGCCGCGAACAGCACCCGCACGGCACAGGCGGCGGGGTCGAGCATCAGCGCCAGGTAGCGCTCGGTACCGGTCGCGGCCTGTTCGACCAGGCAGGTTTGCACGTCGTGGCCCTTGAGCCGCAGCGCGAGCTGGCGGGCCAGCGCCGCCGCGACCTCGGCGGCATCGGCGCAGCGTGTGACGCCGCCGGCCTTGCCGCGACCGCCGGCGGGCACTTGCGCCTTGACCATCCACGGGCCGATCCCCGGCAGCGGCGGGGCGGCGGCAGAGGCAGTTTCAATGGCGTCGGGGGTGGCAATGCCGGCTGCGCGGAACAGGGCCTTGCCGTCAGCTTCGACCAGCAGCATCAGAATGTCCCCAGGCCATAGATGCCCTGGACCGCATCGACATCGCGCACCAGCTTGCGGCCGATCAGGTCGCGCAGGGTTTCCGTGGCGCCGCCACCGAGCGAGCCGTAGCGGGCGCCGCGGTAGAGGCGGGAGACCAGGAACTCGTCGGTGAAGCCGTAGCCGCCGTGGAGTTGCACCGCCTCGCTGGTGACGCGCAGGGCCATTTCGTTGCAGAAGACCTTTGCGGTGGCCGCCTGGAACGGGTCGGGGAAGGGATCGGCGGTTTGGCAGGCGCGGTAAAGCAGGCCACGGGCTGCCTCGATGTCCTTGTACATGTCGGCGAGTTTCCAGCGCACACCTTGCTTGTCGGCCAGCGGGCCGCCCAGCACGTCGCGGCCGCGGACATAGGTGACGGCTTCGTCGAAGGCGCCTTCGGCGAGGCCGAGGGAGATGGCGGGGTTCAGGCAGCGCTGGGTGTTGAAGGCGGTCAACAGGCGCTTGAAGCCGTCTTCGCGCAGGACGAGGTTTTCCAGCGGCAGCTCGCAATCGTCGAACTGCACCTCGTGCAGGTTCTCGCCGCCCATGGTGTGGTAGGTGCCGGTGACATTGAAGCCGGGCGTGCCCTGTTCCACCAGCACGCAGCCGATGCCCTCGCGGCCCGGCCGGTTGTCGATGCGGGTGAAGACCACCAGCATGCCGGCCTCCGGCGCGCGGGAGATCAGGGTCTTGGTGCCGCGCAGCACCAGCCGGTCGGGCAGCACCTTGGTGTTGGTGCGGAAGGCCGCGACGTCGGTGCCGGCGTGCGGCTCGGTCATGCAGATGGCCAGGATGCAGTCGCCGCTGACCACCCTGGGCAGGATGCGGGCGCGGATGGCTTCGGGCGCGTAATGCGCGATGACGCGGGTTTGCACGCCGGCCTCGCCGAGCACGGCCATGGCGGTGGGATAGCAGACCTTGGCGATCTCCTCGAGGATCAGCGCGGTGTCGAAGACCGGCAGGCCGAGGCCGCCGTATTCCGCGGGCACGGTCATGCCGAGCACGCCGAGGCCGGCCAGTTCTCGGATGTTCTCCCACGGGAAGGTGCCGTCCATCCAGCGCAGGGCGCGCGGGCGGAAATTCTCCTGGGCCAGGGCGCGGACGCTGGCGATCATGTCGCGCTGCTGGTCGCCGATGCGGAAATCCATCACCCATGTCTCCTGCCCCGGCGCGACCTCAGCCCATCGCAGTGCTCGCGGCAAGCGGTTTGCCGTGCGGCGACGGGGTTCGCATACTCGGCGAAACGGAGGGAACAGGGATGAAGATCGTCGCCATCGAGACGCACCATATCGTGGTGCCGGGCAGCATCGGCGCCACCGCCGTGGGCTTCGCCGGCACGGCGTGGTCGGGCATGAACACGCTCTTCCTGCGCATCGTCACCGACCAGGGGTTGGAGGGTTGGGGCGAGGGGTTCGGTCATGCCTCATGTGCCGCGACGCGGGCGGTGCTGGACCGGCAGTTGGGGCCGATGTTGCTGGGGCAGGATGCTCGTGACATTGCTGGGCTGTACCGGCGGATGGGCCAGGCGCTGCATCTGTATGGCCGCAACGGGCCGCATATGCATGCGCTGTCGGCGATGGACATGGCGCTGTGGGATATCGCCGGCAAGCAGGCGGGGCTGCCGCTGTGGCGGCTGCTGGGGGCAAGCCCGCCGGGGACGAACGAGGCCTATGCCAGCCTGCTGCGCTATGGCAACGGGCGGGCGATCGGGGCGGCGGTGGAGCGGGCGGTGGGGCAGGGCTACCGGCATCTGAAGCTGCATGAGGTGGACCACGAGCCGATCGCAGCAGCCCGAGCGGCGGCGGGGCCGGGGCCGCGGATCATGCTGGATACCAACTGCCTCTGGACGGTGGACGAGGCGATTGCCATGGCGCGGCGGTTGCAACCGCTGGACCTGACCTGGCTGGAGGAGCCGGTCTGGCCGCCGGAGGATTTTGCCGGGTTGGCGCGGGTGCGGCGGGAAGGGGGCATCCCGATTGCCGCTGGGGAGAATGCCCAGGGGGTGATGGATTTTCGCGCGGCCTTCGATGCCGGGGCGCTGGATGTGGCGCAGCCGTCGGTGGCCAAGATCGGTGGGGTCAGCGCGATGATGGCCATCGCCGGGCTGGCTGAGGCGCGCGGGGTGCGGCTGATTCCGCATTGCGCCTATTTCGGGCCGGGGTTCCTCGCCTCGCTGCATCTGCATGCGCGACTGGCGCCGCGGGAGCCGTTCGAGCGGCTGTTCATGGAGTTGGAGG
>JADYYZ010000262.1 GCA_020853405.1 Acetobacteraceae bacterium | reverse complement strand
TGCAGCCCGGTGATGCCGGCGGCCTCCTCCAGGATGCGCCGCCGCTCCTCCGGCTTCATCGCGATCACCTGGGCAACCTTGCCCTGGCTGACGAGGCCCGAGGAATGGGCACCGGTCGCGGCATCGGCCAGCAGCGTGGTGAGGTCGCGCGCGCGCCATTCGCGGCCGTTGACGCGATAGGTGCTGCCCTGGCCGCGCTCGATCCGCCGCACGATCTCGATCTCCGGCTCCTCCGACAGCGGCGGCGGCGCCGAATTGTCGGCATTCTCGATCCGGATCGCGACCTCGGCCAGGTTGCGCGCCGGCCGCTTCTCGGTGCCGGCGAAGATCACGTCCTCCATCTCGCCGCCACGCATGGATTTCGCGCTGTTCTCGCCCATCGCCCAGCGCAGCGCCTCGACGATGTTCGACTTGCCGCAGCCGTTCGGGCCGACGATGCCGTTGAGGCCGGGTCCGATCTCGACCGTGACCGGTTCGACGAAACTCTTGAAGCCGGCGATCTTCAGGCGGGCGAACGAGAGCGGCATGCGACGCCTTTCCGTGTGCTCAGCTGGCGGCCGGCGGCCAGGGACCGCCGGCGAGTTCCAGGAACCGCTCGAACGAGATGTCACCCGAGGCGCGCCGCCCGGAAGACGCGATGAAGGTCGGCGTGCCCTCCACCCGGTCCTGCTGTTCGCCCGTCAGGCGTTCGGCCAGCACGCCCCGCTGCAGCTGCTCGTTGGCCAGCGCGGCATCGAACGCGGGGCGGCCCATGCCCGCCATCGAGGCGAGTTTCGCGATCTCGCCCACCGGGTCGCGCGAGGTCGCCCACTGGCTTTGCGTCGCCATCAGCACGCCGACGAAGTCGTACCAGGCCGAGGCGGGCAGTGCGCGGGCGATCATGTGCGCTGCCAGCGCCACCCGGTCCAGCGGGAAATCGCGGAACGTGTAGCGGCAGCGGCCGGCCTCGATCAGATCCTTCTTCACCCGCGGCAGCGTATTGACGTGAAAGGCAGCGCAGTGCGGGCAGGTCATCGAGAAATACTCGATCACCGTGATCGGCGCGTTCTCGGCGCCGAAACTGCGTGGCGCCAGCGCGGCGGCAAGGTCGAGCGCCTGCGCGCGGGCCGCGCCCGGGGCTGCCTGCAGGCCGGCTGCCCCCACAAGGATTAGCGTGTTTCGGCGGGAAATCGCCATGGAAACCCCAACAGGTTGTGGTTGCAGCGTAGCGCCCAAGGCAGCCGCGAGTCGAGTCATCCGCGTGCCAGGGGCGCCGGCCGCGGATCATGCCCGAAACCGGCCGCCCAGGCGCGCGCATACTGCACCGGCAGGCGGGCATCGGCGCGGGCGGACAGCGTCTCGGCGGCGCGGAGCGGCCAATAGGGGTCGCGCAGCAGGGCACGGGCCAGGAACACCATGTCGGCATCGCCGTTGCGCACCAGCGCGTCGGCGTGGGTCGGATCGGTGATCATGCCGACCGCGGCGACCGCCACGCCTGCCCTTCGCACCTGCCGCGCGCCTGGCACCTGGTAGCCGGGGCCGAGCGGCACCGCCTGGTCGAAGGCGTTGCCGCCGGAGGAAACGTCGATCAGGTCGACACCGCAGCCGGCCAGCATGCGCCCGAGCTCGACCGACTCCGCGGTGCTCCAGCCGCCCTCCTTCCAGTCGGTGTGGCTGATGCGCACGCCGAGCGGCATCGAGGCCGGGATCGCCGCGCGCACCGCACGGGCGGTGTCACAAAGGAACTTCGTGCGCCCGGCAAGGTCGCCGCCCCAGGCATCGTTGCGGCGGTTCGACAGCGGCGAACAGAAACTGTGGAACAGGTAGCCGTGCGCGGCGTGCAGCTCGACGAGGCGGTAGCCGGCCGCAACCGCGCGCCTGGCCGCCTCGACGAACTGGCGTTCGACGGCGGCGATCATCGCCTCGTCCATCGGTTCGGGGGCAGGGCTGGCGGTGTCGAACGGCACCCTGCTGGCACCGATCACCTGCCAGCCGCCCTGCCCGGGGGCAAGGGCGCCGCCGCCGGCCCAGGGAGCGTCGCGGCTGGCCTTGCGGCCGGCATGCGCGAGCTGGATCGCGGGCGTCGCCCCCTGGCTTTCGATGAACCGGGCGATGCGGGCGTGCGGGGCGACATGCGCATCCGACCAGATGCCAAGGCAGCCAGGGGTGATTCGCCCCTCGGGGCTGACGCCGGTCGCTTCCGCCATCACAAGACCCGCCCCGCCCGCCGCCCGGCTGCCCAGATGCACGAGATGCCAGTCTTCCGGCATGCCGTCCCGCGCCGAATACTGGCACATCGGCGAGACGCCGATGCGGTTGCGGATGGTCTCGCCACCCAGCGTGATCGGGTCGAACAGTCCAGGCATCAGGGATCCTTTCGTTGAAGACTGGCCCGGAGCGCCGCCAGGGCCGCGCGCAGCTCGGGGTCGGCGATCGCATCGAGCCCGGACGTGTCGGCAGGGGCGGCCGGCGGCGGTCGGGCGGGCGCGGGCGGGGCGCGGGTGACGCTGCCGCGTTCGAAGCGCAACCGGCCGACCAGCGCGAAGCCGGCCCATGCATTGATCCGGGCGAGCAATTGGGGGGCAAGGTGCTGAAGTTCCAGTGCCACCGGTCCGGCGCAGCGGATGCCGAGCGTGCCCGGGCCGGTGCTGCCATCGTCCAGGCGCGGGCCGCGCGCCAGCCGAACCGGCTGCGTCACCGCGGCGAGCGCGGGGCCGATCACGCTCTGCCAGTCTGCCATCAGGGCCGCTGCCGCAGGGCTCTTGCGGCGGAAGGCAGGGCGGGCGATGCGTGGCACCAGCGCCCCCAGCCAGCGCGGGCCGAGCCGTGGCGGCGGGTCGGCGCCGGTGCCTGGGGCATCGGGGGGCGGCTTGCCGGCGGTCATGCGGGCAGCGAGGCTGCGCCGCGATGCCCAGCCGCGCAAGACCGACGATCACCTCGCGTTCCGGGCGCCTGCTTGCCTGGTTCGACCGCAACCGCCGCGACCTGCCCTGGCGTGCCCGGCCCGGTGAGCCGCCCGATCCCTATCGTGTCTGGCTTTCGGAAATCATGCTCCAGCAGACCACCGTGGCCACGGTGGCCCGCCGCTGGGACAGATTCGTGGGCCGGTTCCCCGACATCGGCACGCTGGCCGCGGCACCGTGGGAGGACGTGGCGGCGGCCTGGGCAGGGCTTGGCTATTATGCGCGGGCGCGCAACCTGCATGCGGCGGCACGGCAGATCGCCGCGGCCGGCTTTCCGCCCGACGAGCGAGGCTGGCGCGCTTTGCCTGGGGTGGGGGCCTATACCGCCGCCGCGATCGCTGCGATCGCGCACGGCCAGCCTTCGGTCGCGGTCGACGGCAATGTCCTGCGGGTGATGGCGCGGCTGGAGGCGGTGGCAGCGCCGCTGCCGGCGTCCAGGCGCACGCTGGCCAAGGCAGCGGCGACGCTGATGGCGGACGAAGCCGCCAGGGCGCGGCCAGGTGATGCGGTGCAGGCGCTGTTCGACCTGGGTGCGGGCATCTGCACGCCGCGCCGTCCCGCCTGCGCCCGTTGCCCTTTGGCAGGCGACTGCGCGGCGCGCGCCGGCGGCCAGCAGGATCGCCTGCCCGTGAGGGCGCCGCGCAGAGAGCGCCCCGCGCTCGCCGGCGCGGTGTTCTGGGTCGAGGATGAGGCGGGCCTTGTCTGGCTGCGCCGGCGCCCGCCGGAGGGATTGCTCGGGGGCATGCTTGAACTGCCGGGCAGT
>JADYYZ010000261.1 GCA_020853405.1 Acetobacteraceae bacterium | reverse complement strand
GCCGAGATGTTGCCGGGCGTGCGGCCCAGCATGTTCTTGGCCTCCTCGCCGACCGCCAGCACCGTCTTCTTGCCCTTGATGTCGGCGATGGCGACCACCGAGGGCTCGTTCAGCACGATGCCCCGGCCCTTGACATAGACCAGCGTGTTGGCGGTGCCGAGGTCGATGGCCATGTCGGCCGACATCATGCCCAGCAGGCGAGACAGCATTTTTGTCCTGACTTCATCCGCCGGCGATCGGCCGGCCCTGGCGTTCGTGAGGGTTGGGTTGCGCGGGAATGCGCCGGCACGTCTAGGGCGCGTCGGGTCCGCGGGCAAGCTTGCGCTGCACCACGGCATCGTCATGGCCGTGCCTTGCCGTTGCCAAATTATGCCCGCACAAGAGGAGAAGGCACGGAAGCAATGATCGAATATTTTTCCGCGACCTGAACCATTGGTTGATCGCCGAGGGAGAATGCTGGTGAAGCAGGTTGTCACGATCCTGGTGGCTTCTTCCGTTCTTGTTCTGGCGGCCTGCGGCCAGACACGCACCGACCGCGCCCTGTCCGGTGCGGGGCTTGGTGCGGCGGGCGGTGCCGGTGTCGCCGCCATCGCCGGCGGGTCGCTGCTGACCGGTGCGGTGATCGGCGGCCTTGGCGGTGCTGCCGCCGGTGCGCTGACCAGCCCGTCCGACGTCAACCTGGGCAGGCCGGCCTGGCGACGCTGAGGCGACCGAGGCGCCGGCTCAGGCCTGGAACACGGCGGCGCGCAGTTCCGACAGATCGAGCCCGTTCACCTCGAGCTGGGTCCAGCCGGTCACCGCCGGCGGCGCACTGACGGTGCTTTTCAGTGCAGTGAGCTGGCTGTTCATCTTGCCATCGTCGCTCAGCCATTTCGCGAAGGAGAGCGTCACGGGCGCCTTGGTGGGTCGGGGCGCCTTCAGGTTCACGTGCGGCCGCGCTGTTGCCGCGCCCCGCACCGGCCGGCCGGTACGCGGGTTGGTGGCCTGGCTGGCCTGGATCTTCTGGTTCGTGCGGATCTGGTACTCCGCGTAGCGCTGGCGCAGCCACCCGTTCAGCATCTGCTTGCGCCAGTATTGCCGGTCGATGCCCGGCATCGCGCCGATCACCTCATCGAACACCAGCCGCGTCGGCGGCAGCACGCCCAGCAGCGGATCAAGGCCCGCTTCCTTCACATGGTCGGCGGCGGTGAAATAGTCGGCGATGCGGATCGTGCCCGCGCTCCAGTCGTGGCGCAGGGTCCAGACGCGGAAGCGCGTGGGGATGCGCGCCTCCTGCCAGTGGAACAGTTTCTCGCCGCCCGCGAAGCGGTTGAACTGCGTCTGCCAGGTCTCGACGAACGGGCCGGCGCCGTAATCCAGCAGCGCAACGAAGACCTGCGCGTTGAACGGGTCGTTGCCCACGGCGATCTCCATCTGCCGCCAGGCGCCCAGCTGGTTGCCCTGCCACTGGCCATACTGCGGCACGATGTTGGCCGAGATGTCGGCACCCCCCAGCTCCAGTGCCATCACATGGCCGAGCGCGAACGGCGTGCCGGCGGTGCCGAAGCTGCTGAGGCACTGCGGCGGGTTGCCGCGGTTGCCGGTGTCCTGGCGATGGATCACCCCGATCACCGCGCGGGCGGTTTCCTGCCCCGCGATCGCCTGGGTGTGCACGAAGCAATTGTCGGCGGTCTGGGTCAGGCCGCTTCCCTTGACCAGCACCGTGTCCCTCCCGTGGCTGGGGCGGCGCCGGCAGGCTAGACGAAGACCATGTCCGAGGCCAGGAACTGCGCCGCCTTGATGCCGGTCAGCACCGCCGAATCGGCTCCCCACGAAAGCCGCATGCCCGCAGATGTGCTGGCCACCGCCACCGCCGAGGCCGCGACGCCGGCAAACTCGAGCTGGTCGATGCCGGGCTGGAAATCCTCGATCCGGTCGGCACCTGATCCTGCGCGCAGCACGAACACGTCGGCACCTGCGCCACCCCACACCCGGTCGGCCCCGCCGCCGGCGTCGATCCGATCAGTGCCGCCGCCACCCTGGATGATGTCGGCGCTGCTGCCCGCGATCGCCACCAGGTCGTCGCCGTCGCCGGCATAGACGCGGTAGGTGTTCGCCGCCTGGCCGACCGTGATCGTGACCCGGTCGTTGCCGGCATTCGAGCTGATCGTGAGCTGGCGCGCGCCGGCATCGCCCGGGCCTGCATTGCCGGCCACCACGATCTCGTCGGCGCCGATGCCGCTGGTGATGCTGCCGCGCTGCACCGCGCTCGCCTCGATCCGGCTCGCGGCCTGGCCGGCGTAGGAGGCGAACACCTCGGAAAAGCCCGCAAGCCGCACCGACCCGCCATCCGCGTCGGTGACGCGCGCATAGGAAACGCCGCCCCAGGCGCTTTGCAACGCGACCGTGGTGCTGCCGAAAGCGTCGGTCGAAAGGCCGACCGATGCGGCGGGATCGATGCCCGGCACCCCGATCGTTGCCGCATCGAGGGTCCGCGCGACGCCGGGCGCGGGCGCCGGGGTCTGGAAATACTGGCCGGGCAGGGTGGCGCCGGCGGCGCTGGCGGCAAGCCGGATCGAGGCGGCCGCGCCAATCGGTGCCGGCAGCAGCGCGGCAACGCTCACCGTCTGGTCGGAGAACGCCAGCGATTCGATGCCGTTCAGCCGGTCGGTGAAGCCCTCGGCTTCGACCAGCAGCACGCTGCCATCCCAGCCGAACCGGGCGGCCGCGCGCGCGAAATCGTACAGTGCGCGGTCCAACCCCTCGCCACCATCCATGATGTCGCTGCCGGCGCCTCCCTTCAGCGTGTCGTCGCCGGCAAGCCCGCGCAGGGTGTCATTGCCGCGCCCGCCCCACAGGATGTTGGCCGCGCCATTGCCGACCAGCAGATCGTTGCCGTCGCCGCCGATCGCGTGCTCGATCACTGTACCGGGGGCGATGGCAGCCGCCTGGCCCGCGATCGTGCAGGCGAGGAAGGCAAGGTCGATCGTGCAGTCGCCGGAGAGCGAGGCGGCATTGATGGTGTCCTGCCCCGCGGCGTCCGCCAGCAGCTGGCGTGCCGGGCTGGCAAGCGTTGCGAAACTGTCGGTGTAGATGAGGCGGTCATCCGCCGAGGGCGCATCGCCGATTGCGCGCAGCGTCCAGCCATCGAGCGTGCCGGTATCACCGCCGGCGAGGTCGGCGACCCGGAGCGTCCAGACTCCGTCCGCGTCCTCGCCGCGGAAGGCGTTGCTGGTGACGCTGAACCTTATGTCATCGCCGCTGCTGCCGTTGTCGCCCGATCCGGGTGCGGCGCCGGGGCGCGCGATCAGTGTGCTGGCGGTGCCGGAGGGCGAGGTGAGGGTCACCGTCAGATCGCCGATGAAACTGTGGCTGATATCGAGATCGACCGCGATGCGGTCGATGCGGATCGGCAGGGGAAGCGCCAATGTGCTGGCGATGCCGGCGCTGCTGTTGTCGGGGACTGCCAGGCTGCCCGCCCAGCTGGCCGTCGCGAGGGCGCGGTTGGCGGCGGTCGCAGCGCTGGTACCGGTGGCAAACCAGCTTTCGGCCAGCCGGACCGCGGCGGTCGCATCGACCAGGCCGAAGCCGTAATCGTTGCTGAAAAGGTGGCCGCCGCCGTTCCAGCCGACTGCTTCATTGGTCGTCCAGCCCGGCAGGCCGAGATCGACCGGGCGCGCCGAGGCTGCCAGGATGTCCTGGATGTCGCGATAGCCGAGCGCGGGATTCGCCTCCAGCATCAGGGCGGCGATGCCGGCGACCATGGGGGCTGCGTAGCTGGTGCCGTTCGCCACCACGGTGTCGCCGGCGGTATAGCCGGCCGCGCCGACGCGATCGGTGGTCAGGATGCCAAGCCCGGGTGCGCTGACCAGCAGCGCCGCACCGGGGTTGGAGAACCAGCCGACCCGGCCCGACGCATCAAGCGCGGCGACCGCGATCGCGTACTCGTTGTTCTGGAGGTTGTGGTGGTTGACATTGTCGCCGCTGGTGCGGCCGTTGCCGCCGGCGACCACCCAGACCGTGCCGAGACCGGAGCGGCCGCCGGTGGCGCCCGCCTCGATCGCTGCGGCAAAACCGGCGAACCCAGGGTTCGCGAAGTCATCCGAGAACGGATCGGTGAAGCCCCAGGAGTTGGAGGACACCGCCATCGCCGCCTGGCGGGCCATCGCATCGGTGAACATCGCAAGCGGCGTGTTGCCGAATGCCACCCGGAACCCGAACAGGCTGGCATCGTGGGCGACGCCCAGCAGGCCGATTCCGTTGTCGTCGGCGCCGATGACGCCCGCCGTGGTCGTGCCGTGGCGATCGGCGCCTTCCGCCGACGGGTCGGAATCGTTGCCGACCAGGTCGTAGCCACCCCGGAAATTCAGGGCGAGGTCAGGGTGGGCGAGGTCGAAGCCGTCATCGACGATGCCGATGCCGACGCCGCGCCCGGTATAGTCGCGCCACGCGGTGGTGATGTTGAGGTCGATGCCGGCGACGCCGCCGGTCTGGCCGGCGTTGGCGAGGTGCCATTGCTGGGCGGCGCCGGGTTCGCTGCCGAGGCCGCCCGCCGGCAGGGGAAGATCACCGGTGCCGGTCAGCACCAGCATCGACGCGCGCGCCGCGGTCTCGCTCATGGGTCAAGCATCCTGCATGGTCGGTGCCGCCCCCAGCCCGCCGCACCCCGCCTGCACCCAAGCCTACCACCATTGCCCGCAATGTGCGACGCATTCGGCAGGCGTCACCGCACCGGCTGCGGGCGCGACCGCGGGAAATCACGACCCCGGGGGCACCCTCTTGCGCGCAGGACCTCACGCCGCCCGGCTCACTCCTTCACCGCGCCGGTCAGCGAGCTCACGTAGTAGTCGACGAAGAACGAATAGAAGATTGCGACCGGCAGCGAGCCGAGCAGCGAACCCGCCATCAGCGCGCCCCACTGGTAGACGTCGCCGGTCACGAGCTCGGTCAGGATCGCCACCGGCACGGTCTTGCGCTCGGAACTCTGGATGAAGGCGAGCGCGTAGATGAACTCGTTCCAGGAGAGCGTGAAGCTGAAGATGCCGGCGCTGATCAGGCCGGGAATCGCAAGCGGCAGCGTGATGCGGCGCAGGATCTGCAGGCGCGAGGCGCCGTCGATCAGCGCACACTCCTCGAGCTCGTACGGGATCGACTTGAAGTAGCCGATCAGTAGCCAGGTGCAGAACGGCACCAGGAAGGTGGGGTAGACCAGGATCAGCGACAGCGGGCTGTCGAACAGCCCGAGCTGCACCACCATGGTGGCAAGCGGGATGAACAGGATGCTGGGCGGCACCAGATAGGCGAGGTAGATCGCCAGCCCGACATACTGGCTGCCGCGGAAGCGCAGCCGCTGGATCGCATAGGCCGCCAGCGTCGAGGCGAGCAGCGACAGGAAGGTCGCCGCGATCGCGATCAGCATGGTGGTCCAGAGCCAGCTCGGATAGGCGGTGTTGAACAGCAGATGCCGGATGTGATCGAGCGTCGGCGAGCTGACCCAGAACGGGCTGAAGTCGCGCTGGTTGTAGAGTTCGGCGTTCGGTTTGAAGGCGGTGATGGTCATCCAGTAGAAGGGGAACAGCAGGATGATCACGAAGCAGGCCAGCGGCAGGTAGATCGCGACCATCCGCCGCGAGGCGGTGTCCCACGCCATGCGCTCGGGCACGCCGGCGGCGGTCTCGGGCGCGTCCGCTTCCTGGGCGAGGTCGGCGCTGGCGATGCGGGCATCAGTCATTGGCATCAGTCATTGGCTTCGCCCTGCTGCCACTTGCGCCGTGCCAGCGCGAAATAGCTGAACAGCGTGGCGAACACCAGGAACGGGATCATCGCCACCGCGATCGCCGAGCCTTCGCCCAGCTGGCCGCCGGGGATGGCGCGCTGGAAGGCAAGCGTCGCCATCAGGTGCGTGGAGTTCACCGGGCCGCCGCGGGTGATCGCATACACCAGCTGGAAGTCGGTGAAGGTGAAGATGATGCTGAAGGTCATCACGATCGCCAGGATCGGCAGCAGCATCGGGAAGGTGATGTAGCGGAAGCGCTGCCAGCCGGTCGAGCCATCCAGCAGCGCTGCCTCGTACAGGCTGGGCGAGATCGTCTGCAGCCCGGCAAGCAGGCTGATCGCAACGAACGGGATGCCGCGCCAGATATTGGCCGCCACCAGCGACCAGCGCGCCGACCACGGATTGCCCAGGAAGTCGATGTTGGTCTCGCGCACCCCCAGAACCTGCACCAGCAGATAGGAGATGATCGAGAACTGCGGGTCGTAGATCCACCAGAACGCGATCGCCGACAGCGCGGTCGGCACGATCCATGGCAGCAGGATGATCGCGCGCAGCAGGCTTTTCAGCGGCAGGTGGTGGTTCAGCAGCAGCGCAAGCCAGAGCCCGAGCCCGAACTTCCCGATCGTGGCCACGGCCGTGTAGAAGCAGCTGTAGAACACTGCCTTCCAGAAGATCGGGTCATCGAACAGGAACTCGAAGTTCTCGAACCCGACCCAGACGCCGCGCCGCGCGATCGTGCTGTCGGTGAAGGCAAGCCAGATGCCGAGCCCCAGCGGGTAGGTCAGGAAGACCATCAAGAGCCCGATCGCCGGCAGCAGGCAGGCGAAGATCAGGAACGCCTTGGAATCGAACAGCCGCGCCAGCATGCCCTGCTGGATGGCCGGCCGCGTCCAGGGGGCGGCGGCGAGCGCGCTGCCCGCGTCAGACATCGGCGCCGGCCGGCACGGCCCCCTCCCTGCCGCTTCGTCGCGACGAAGCCGGCGCGGGCTGCCTCGGCAGCGCGCCCTCCGCCCGCACGCGGCGGAGGGCCGGGAGGGGAGTGCCGGTCACCGCCAGGCTAGCGGTAATAGCGCCGGATGCGCCGTTCAGCCTCGCGCACGGCATCCTGCGGCGATGCCTGGCCGGATGCGACCGAGGCATACATCTGCACCATGATGTATTCTGCCGCGACGGTGCCGCTGGCCTGGGTGATCGGCCCCTTGTAGCCGGACCAGAACGGGTTGTTCATGCCATCGCGGTAGATCGTGATCTTGGGGTCGGACTCCCACACCTTGCTTTGGCTGTAGGCCTTCAGCGGGTGCGACCAGTAGCCGAGGCAGGCACTGAGCCACGGGTCGTACTGCTCGGATTCCATCGCGAACTGGATGAAGGCCTTGCAGGCGTTGGGGAAGCGCGTGTGCCGGAAGACCATTGCATTGATCACGGTCGCCGACTGCGGAATCGAGGTGATGCTGCCCTTCGGCATCGGCGCGTGGTCGGTGTCGTCGGCGATCGCGCGCGTGCCGGGGTCGTTCTTCAGCGCGAAATAGAGCGAGACCCCGTTCGAGGTCAGCCAGCATTCCTGGCTGGCGTACGCCCGGTTGTTGCTGGGGTCGAGCCAGGAAAGCGTGCCCGGCACGTAGTTGGGATAGAGCTCGCGCAGGTAGTTCAGCGACTCGAGGGTCTCGCGGCTGTTGATGGTGACCTTGCTGTCCTCGTCGACCATCGCGCCGCCGTGCGACCACAGCAGCCAGTTGGCGTGGCCGTTGCCGTCGCCGACCGCATTGCCGAGCGCCATGCCGCCGGGCTTGCCCATCTCCTTCAGTTTCTTCATCAGCGCGAGGAAGCCCGCATGGTCGGTGGGGATCTTGTCGAACCCGGCCGCGCGCACGGCGCTGATGCGATAGACGACCGGCCCCGTCGAGCCGCCCATCGGGATGCCGATCCAGTTGTTGGTGCGGACCTTCTTGCCGTACTTCTCGGCCAGGAACATCCAGCCGCCATAGCGCTTGCCCAGGTAATCGGCGATGTCGGTGAGCTCGATCAGCTTGTCGGCGAAGATGTGCGGGTCATCGCCCCAGCCGACCACCAGGTCGGGGCCGGCGCCGGTGTTGGCGGCGACCGCGGTCTGGGCGCGGATATCCTCCCAGCCGACGAAATCCATCCGTACCGGCACGTTGAACTTCCTGGTGAACTCCTCGCCGATCTTGCGGAACATCACCTCGTCGGGTTCGACGAAGCGCACCGGCCTGATCAGCCGGATCGAGGCGCCGCTTTCGATCGGCAGGCTGGGCGGCGTGACATCGGCGCGCGGGATGTCCTGGCCCCAGGCGCGCTCGGCGAAGCCTGCGGCCGCAAGGGCTGCGCTGCCCAGGGCAAGGCCCTGGCGGCGGGTGATGATGGCTGCCATTTCCGTTCCTCCCTTCCTTGGTCGTCCAGCCGGCGGCTGGAACCGCCGGCCACTTGTCGTCTCGGTCGGTGGCTACAGCCGCCGGCCGCTCGCAGCGTCGAAAAGATGCACCAGCCTGACATCCGGGCGCACCGGCAGGATTTCATCGGG
>JADYYZ010000260.1 GCA_020853405.1 Acetobacteraceae bacterium | reverse complement strand
GCAGGAACACCAGCCCGAGGCGATACTGCTCCCAGGCGGTGGCGTCGTTCATGGAGAGATTGGCGAAGCGGGCGCCGAACAGCGGGTCGAGCACCGCGGGCCGCAGCATGCGGCTGGTCGAGGTGCCAAGGATCGCGCTGTCGAACCTGGCCGAGCGTGCCAGCATCGGGAAGGCGAAGCGGGCGTTGCTGGCGGCCGGGCCGCGATCGAGCGGCAGCCCGGTCGGCAGCGTGCCGAACGGATCGACCAGCGCGATGAACAGCCAGATCGCACCGCCCAGGCCAACCAGGGCACCGAGCAGCGTGGCCGCAAAGCGGCGCCAGGCGGCGGCGCCAGAACGGTCATCAGAACTGGAAATAGATGAACTCCTGCGGCAGCCTGCCGCCCGCCATCAGCATCAGCCACACGAGGCAGGCGGCGGCAGCCCAGGCCAGCAGCCGGTGCGGGCGGAGGTGCTGCAGCACCGCCTGCTGGCTGGTCGGACCGGTGAGCGCCACCAGGGCGGCGACCCACAGCACGACGCCGTTGTCCACCCGCACCCAGTGCCCCACGCCGCCGAAGCCGAGCAGCCCGCGATAGATCGTCGCCGCGCTGGCAAAGGTTTCGGCACGGAACAGCACCCACGCCGCCATCACGAACGCGGTGGTCAGCACCCAGCCCGCCGGCGCCGGCAGCCGCCTGCCGCGGCGGGCCCAGACCGCACCCAGGGCAAGCCCAAGCCCATGCAGGCCGCCCCAGGCAACGAAGGTCCAGGCAGCGCCGTGCCACAACCCGGCCAGCAGCATGGTGACGAGAAGGTTCAGCAGCTGCCGCGGGAAGCCACGCCGGTTGCCGCCCAGCGGGATGTAGAGATCATCGCGCAGCAGCCGCGACAGCGTCATGTGCCAGCGCCGCCAGAACTCCGCGAGCGAGCGGGTGCGGTATGGCGCATCGAAATTGAACGGCAAGACAAGCCCGAACATCAGTGCCAGCCCGATCGCCATGTCGGAATAGCCGCTGAAGTCGAAGTAGATCTGCATCCCGAAGGTGAGCGCCGCCTGCCAGGCCTGCGCGAGACCGAAGGCGGTGCCGGCAAGGGCGTCGGAGAACAGCCGGTCGGCACCCGGTGCCAGGGTATCGGCAAGCCCGATCTTCTTGGCCATGCCGATCACGAACAGCACGCCACCCCGCCCCAGATTGGCCCACATCGCCGGCGTGCGCGGGTCGTGCCGGAGCTGCGGGATCAGCTCGTGGTGGCGCACGATCGGGCCGGCGATCAGCTGCGGGAAGAACATCACGAAGAACACGAAATCGAGCCCTCGGGGCCGCCCCGCGGTGCCGCGCCGCACATCGGCCAGGAACGCGACCTTCTGGAAGACGAAGAAACTGATGCCGAGCGGCAGCGCGATGCTGAGCTGCCAGGGCAGCGTGCCGGTGAGGTCGAGGAACGCCGAGGCAAGGAACGCCTGGTACTTGAAGAACCCGAGCGCCCCGAGATTGAGCACGAGGCCGACCACCGCCCAGCCTGTGCCCGCCCTGCCTGCCAGCAGCGTCAGCACGGCAAGCCCGAGCGGCAGCGGCACGAAGCGCCAGTCCCACACGCCGTAGAAGATCGTGGACATGGCGATGCCGAAGGCAAGCCGCGCCCGCGGATGCGCCGCCAGCGCATACCAGCCGGCGAGTGCCGGCGGCAGGAAGACCAGGATGAACCAGGAACTGGTGAACAGCATGGCGACTCGGGGGGACGGCCGCCAGGATGCGAAGCGCCCCCTGTTGGCGCAACGGCGCTGCCGTGCCGCCGCGCCCGGCGCCCTGGCTGCGGGGCCGAGGTTGGCGCGGGCGCGCGCCCGCGCTCCCGGTCCTACCGCCTTCCGACCAGCGCGGCGGCCGTCGCGTCCAGGATCGCGTCGAGATCGAGGCCGTAGACGCGGTAGAGGTCGGGGATGTCGCCGCCCTGGCCGAAGGTCTCGACGCCGAGCGCCTGGGTACGCTGGCCGCGCACGCCGCCGAGCCAGGAAAGCGTCGCCGGGTGGCCGTCGAGCACGGTGACCAGCGCTGCCTCGGGCGGCAGCGCCGCAAGCAGCGTCTCGATATGCGCGACCGCGCCGCGCTCGCCCGCGGCACGCGCCTTCTGGGCAGCGGTCCAGTGGCCGTGCAGCAGGTCGGGGCTGGTCACCGCGAGCAACCCCGCACCCGGCACCTCGGCCCTGATCTCCTCGAACGCGGCCTTCGCCTCGGGCGCGACCGGCCCCTGGTAGACCACGGCCAGCGCCGCATCAGGGGCCGGTGGCACCGCCCAATAGGCGCCCTTCACCACCGAGTCGCGATCGAGCACGCGATCGGGCTGCACCAGTGGGCGCGTCGACAGCCTGAGCCAGACCGAATGCCCGTTCGGCTCCTGCATGGTGCGTAGCGCATAGGTCAGGATCGCCGAGAGCTCGTCGACATAGGCAGGCTCGAAGAAATCCAGGCGGTCGTGGCCGATGCCGATCAGGGGCGTCAGCACGCTCTGGTGCTGACCGCCCTCGGGCGCGAGCGTGATCCCCGACGGCGTCGAGACCAGCAGGAAGCGCGAATCCTGGTAGCTGCCGTAGTACATGCTGTCGAGGCCGCGCTGCACGAAGGTGTCGTAGACCGTGCCGACCGGGAACAGGCGCGCGCCGAACAGGTCGTGCGCAAGCCCGGCGGCCGACAGCAGCAGGAACAGGTTCTGCTCGGCGATGCCGAGCTCGACATGCTGGCCGGCCGGGCGCATGCCCCAGCGCTGCGCCGAGATCACCTTCTGGTCGCGGAACACGTCGTTGCGTTCCAGGCGTGAGAACACGCCGCGCCGGTTCACCCACGGGCCGAGATTGGTCGAGACCGTGACATCGGGGCTGGTGGTCAGGATGCGGGCGGCGAGCTCGGCGTATTTCCCGGCCGGCCTGCCGATCTCGCCGAAGATGTCGCCGAACCCCTGCTGGGTGCTCATTCGCCGGCCGGGCGCGCCGGGCACCGGCAGGTCGGGGATGGCGATCGTGGGCGCCGGCACCCGCCGCGTGCCGGGGGTGCCACCGGGCAGGTCCTGTGCCCAGGGCACGCCGGCGATGAAGCGCTTCAGCTGCTCGGCCGGCACGTCGGTGGCAGCGAACGGGTCCCACTCGCTGCCGGGGGGAATCTTCATGCTCTCCCGGAAGCCGGAAATCTGCTCCTCGGTCATCAGCCCGGCGTGGTTGTCCTTGTGGCCGGCGAACGGCAGGCCCATGCCCTTGATGGTATAGGCGATCACGCAGGTCGGCTGGTCGCCCGAGGCGGCCAGCTGGCGGAAACTGTCGACGAGCAGGCCGAGATCGTGGCCGCCGAGGTTGGTCATCAGCCCGGCAAGCGCGGCGTCGTCGTAGGAATCGAGCAGCGCCCGGGCCGCCCGGTCGCGGCCGAAATCGGCACCCAGCGCCTCGCGCCAGGCAGCACCACCCTGGAAGGTCAGGGCGGAATAGAGGCTGTTGGGGCAGTCATCGATCCAGCGCCGCAGCGCCTCGCCGCCGTCACGCAGGAACGCCTGCTCCATCAGCCGGCCGTATTTCAGCGTCACCACCCGCCAGCCCATGTCGTCGAACAGACCGTGGATCTGGTTGAACAGCCGGTCGGGGACGATGCTGTCCAGGCTCTGGCGGTTGTAGTCGACCACCCACCAGACGTCGCGCACCTCCTGCTTCCAGCCTTCCAGCAGCGCCTCGTAGATGTTGCCCTCGTCGAGCTCGGCATCACCCGCGATCGCGACCATGCGGCCCTGCTGCACCCCGGCGCCGAGCATTCCCTTCAGCCGCAGGTAGTCCTGGATCAGCGAGGCGAAACTGGTGATCGCAACCCCCAGCCCGACCGAGCCGGTGCTGAAATCGACGTTCGGGTCGCGGAGCCGGCTGGGATAGGGCTGCAGCCCGCCAAGCTGGCGCAGCGTGGTGAGTTTTTCCGCCGGAACCCTGCCAAGCAGGTGGTTGATCGCATAGAACACGGGCGCGGCGTGCGGCTTCACCGCCACGCGGTCCTGTGGGCGCAGCGCATCGAAGAACAGCGCCGTCATGATGCTGAGGCAACTTGCGCAGCTGGCCTGGTGGCCGCCCACCTTCAACCCGTCGCGGTTGTCGCGGATGTTGTTGGCGTGGTGGATCATCCACGACGACAGCCACAGCAGCCGCCGCTCGATCGCATGCAGCATGTCGAGCCGGGCGGGTGCCGCCGCCGTGCCCTGGGCCGCCGCAAGTCCGTCGTTCATCTCCGGCTTCTCCGTTGCCAGTGGGCGATCGTCCGGGTCAGCACCCTCGGTCTCAGCTCCAGCCGCGGGCCAGCCGCTTCAATGCGGTCGAGGCAGCCCGCTTGCCCTCGCCCACATAATCCTCATGGTGCTGTTCGATCCGCGCCGGATCATAGAGGTAATTGACCATCATCGTCGCGCCGTCGCGCACGCCCTTGTCGGAGGTGTCCGCAAGCAGGTTCAGCCGCTCCACCTTGGCGCCGTTCGAGAGGTGGAAATGCGCAACCGGGTCGCGTGCCCGCTTCGCGCCCCGCGCGCCGGCATTCTCGATCAGCAGGTAGCGTGCCGCCAGCCGCTCCAGCACCGGCCGCATGGCAGCGACCAGCTCCGGGTCGCGATGCCAGGTGCGCTGGGCCAGCGTCTCGGCCAGCGCGGCCCTGCCCTCCTGCGGTGTCTCGCCGGCCAGGGCCGTGCCCAGCGCCTCGGCCTCGTCGGGGCTCAGCAGCGCGGGTTCATCGGCAAGGCGGCGCTCAAGCCAGCGGCAGAATCCGGGTATCGGCGACAGGGTTGCGAACTGCTTGATGTTCCGGAATTCGGACCCAAGCACATCCACCACCCGCTTGATCAGGAAATTGCCAAAACTGATGCCGTCGAGGCCACGCTGGCAGTTGCTGATGGAGTAGAAGATGGCGGTGTCGGCCGCGGCGGGGTCGAGCAGCGGTGCCGTCAGGTCGAGCAGCTGCTGGACACTGCCCGCCAGGCCCTTCACCAGCGCGACCTCGACGAAGATCAGAAGTTCGTCGGGCATGCGCGGGTGGAAGAAGGCATAGCAGCGGCGGTCGGAATCCAGCCGGTTCTTCAGGTCGCGCCACGAGACGATGGTGTGCACCGCCTCGTAGTCCACGAGTTTTTCGAGCAGGGCGGCGCCGCTGTTCCAGTCGATCCGGCGCAGTTCAAGGAACCCGACATCGAACCAGGCGGCCAGCAGCGCCTTCAGGTCGGCTTCCAGCGGGCCGAGCCGCGGTTCGGCCCGCACCTCGACCAGCAGCACCTCGCGCAGGTCGACCAGGAACTTCATGCCGTCGGGCAGGCTGGTGAACTGGGTCAGCAGTTTCACCCGCGGCGGTTCCAGCGCGCGGCGGAGCTGCGCCTTCGCGGCGGCGCGGGCGGCATCGTCGGGGGCGGCGCGCACCGCATCCATCGCCGCATCGACGGCTGCCGGATCGGCATCATAGGAGGCGAGGCTGAGCAGGAAGGCGCGCCGTTCGGGCGGCTCCATCGCCAGGTAGAGCTGGGCGAGGCGGGCGGCCCGGGCGCGGGCGGAAACCTCGCCGCCGCGACCGGCGAGGCAGGCGGCAAGCAGCGAAGCGGCCTCGTCGGCGGCGTTGGTGGGTGCCGCGCCGGTGACGTCGCGGAAGGCGCCGACGATGCGCTTCAGCGCCCGGTCGAACAGGTTTTCGGCGGCGGGTGCGGTCGCCATCACGGTCCCCCGCACGGGTTACGGGTCAGCCCGAGCAGAGTAGCGGCAAGGTCTTTATGCCGTCCAACGGCGGCTTCGCGACTGCGAGCGGCGCGATCGCACCCGCCAGGTCCTCGGCCACAAGCCCTGGCCCCAGGCGCGCCGCCGCGGCGCCGGTCAGAAAGGCGGCGGCCGAGGCGGCCTGGAGCGGGCTGGCACCTTGCGCAAGGAAGGCGGCCGCGACGCCGGCCAGCACATCGCCGCTGCCGGCGCTGGCAAGCCAGGGCGGGGCGTTGGCGTTCAGCACCACCCTGCCGTCGGGGGCGGCGATCACGGTGGTCGGCCCCTTCAGCAGTACCACCGCACCGATGCGGGCCGCCGCGCCACGCGCGGCGGCGATGCGGTCGGGGCCGATCGCGCCGAACAGGCGCGTGAACTCGCCCTCGTGCGGGGTGATCAGGGCAACCCCCGCCAGCGCCTCGGGGCGGCGGAGCGCATCGGCATCGGCAACCACCAGCTTGCCGGCGCGCACGAGCGCGGGCAGCGCGTCGGAAGCGTCCTCGCCACCTCCTGGGCCGACCAGCCAGACAAGGCGGCGGGCCTCGGCGATCGCGGAAGAAAGCGCGGCGGGTGGCATCAGCACCAGCCCGGCGTCGGGGGAGAACGGGGTCGGGTCGGCGGCGAGCACGCTCGCATGGCCGGCGCCCGCGCGCCTGGCCGCCGCCGCGGCGAGCCGCGCCGCCCCCGGCATCGGCCCGGCGATGATCGTGACCGACCCGCGCGACCATTTATGGGCGTCCGGCGCCAGCTCCGGCAGCAGGAACCCGGATGGACCGTTCAGGCGGATTTTTGCGCCGATCTCCGGGAGCACCGCCTCCGGGATGCCGATATCGGCGCAGGCGATCCGCCCGCACAGGATTCGCCCCGGCAGCAGCAGGTGGCCGGGCTTCAGGCGGAAGAAGGTGACGGTGAGCGCCGCCTGGGGCGCCGTGCCCAGCACCTCGCCGGTGCGGCCACAGACCCCCGATGGCAGGTCGATCGCCACCACGGGGGCGCTGATCGCTGCGATCAGCGCCG
>JADYYZ010000259.1 GCA_020853405.1 Acetobacteraceae bacterium | reverse complement strand
TGGCGTCGGATACGCCCAGCACCGCCGTCAGCATGCCGTCGCTGCGCACGAAACTGTTGGTGCTGTCGAGCACCAGCGCGTCGCCGGTCACGACGTTGCCGGCGCCATCCCTGGCGCCGATCTCCCACAGCGCGTCGAAACTGCCGATGTCGCTCCAGCCGATCGCGGCCGGTACCACCGCGGCCTTGCGGGTCTTCTCCATCACCGCGTAGTCGATGCTGATCGAGGGCGCCTGCGCGAACGCCGCCGCATCGAGGCGCAGGAAATCGAGGTCGCGCGCTGCCGCGGCGACGGCGGCGCGGGCGGCTTCCAGCACCGCCGGCGCATAGAGGGCGAGCTCCTCCAGCACCAGGGCGGCGGGAAACAGGAAACTGCCGCTGTTCCACAGGTAGCCTTCGGCAACGTAGCGCGCGGCGGTTGCTGCGTCGGGCTTCTCGACGAAGGCGGCGACCGCGTGCGCGCCGTCGGCCAGGACCGCGCCAGGGCGGATATAGCCGTAGCCGGTCTCGGGCCGGCCGGGCTGCATGCCGAACGTGACCAGCCTGCCTGCCTCGGCGATGCCGGCTGCCCGGGCGATCGCCGCGGCGAAGCCGGCGACATCGGCGATGGCGTGGTCTGCCGCCAGCACCAGCAGCAGCGCGCCGGGATCGGCCTCGGCGGCCAGCAGCGCCGCGGCTGCCACCGCCGGCGCGGTGTTGCGCGCCAGCGGCTCCAGCACGATCCGCGCGCCATCGCTGCCGACCGCCAGCCCGAGTGCCCGCAGCTGCTCGGCCACCAGGAACCGGTGCTCGGCGCTGCAGACCACGATCGGCGGCGCCGCGGTCGCGGTGCGGGCGCGCGCCACGGTCTGTTGGATCAGCGACTGCTCGCCGGCAAGCGCGAGGAACTGCTTCGGGTAGGAGGCGCGCGACAGCGGCCAGAGCCGGGTGCCGGAGCCGCCCGAAAGGACGACGGGAATGATCTTCGATGGCATGCGTTGGCCTGCGCCGGAAAGTGTCGTGGCGGGCGCCAATAGGCGTGCAAATGTGGCGAAACTACTCCGCGGCGCCAGGCCGCGGCATCGTCCGGTGCAGGCCGGGGCGCAGGCCGGGGCGCAGGCCGGCCGGACGGGAGGAGCAAGCGATGCAGCAGATGGCCCCGCGGTTCGTTGCGGATCGGGCCGCGATTTCGCGTGCCCGCCTGCGCGCGCAAGCACAGACCTGGGCAAGCGTGGCGGCGGTCGGGCTGATCGCTGCCTATGCCGGGTTCGCCTTCGCCGGCTTCCTGGGCCTGATCGCGGCCGGCGGCGTCGCCCTGTTCGGCATGCTGGCGGGTGCCGCGCCCGCGGACCTGGTGCTGCGGCGCGTGCTCGGCGGCCGCCCGCTCGATCCGGACGAGTGCCCGGCGCTGCCGCTTCTGCTGCGGGAACTCGCCGCCCGCGCCGGGCTCGACCGGCCGCCGCGGCTCTACCTGCTGCCCTGGCCGGTGCTGCAGGCGATGGCGACGGGAAGCGCCGGCGACGCCGCGATCGCCTTCACGCCGGCCCTGGCGGAGGCGCTGCCGGCCAGGCAGTTCGCGGCGGTGCTGGCGCACGAGGTGGCGCATGTCAGGAACGGCGATCTGTTCCTGATGCGGCTTGCCGCCAGCATCGCGCGGGTCACCCGCGCGATGGTCAATGCCGCGATCCTGCTTGCCTTCGCCGGGTTGCTGTCGGCGGCGTTCGGCAGCCCGCCGCCGGTGCTGCATATTCCGCTGGTGCTGCTGGCCGCGCCGGTGGTTTCCGACCTGCTGCTGCTCGCGGTTAGCCGCCGGCGCGAGTTCCTGGCCGATGCCGGGGCGGTCGAGCTCACCGGCGATCCGCAGGCGATGGCGGCTGCGCTGGCAGCACTGGTGCGCCTGCAGGGCGATGATTTCGAGCGGCTGGGCACGCGGAGCCCCGCCCTTCTTCGCCTGCTGCGCACGCACCCGACCGTGGAGGAACGGATCGCCGCGCTGGCCGAGATTTCCGCCCCCGCCCAGCCGCCGCTGCCCGGCTGGCAGGGCGCCCCCTGGCTGGGCGCGGCGCCGCCGGTGCGGCGCGTTCGCTATGTCAATCCCTGGCGGCGCTGATGCCGGCCGCCACCCCCGCCGATGCCTAGCCGGCCAGCGCCACGTCCTTGCCCTTGCGCAGGTTCGGCAGGGTCATCGCCAGGATCGCGATCGCCGACATCGCAAGCAGCGTGGCGCTGATCGGACGCTGGACGAACACGCTCCAGTCGCCGCGCGACAGCAGCATGGCCCGGCGCATGTGCTCCTCCATCATCGGCCCGAGCACGAAGCCGATCAGCAGCGGCGCCGGCTGGCAGCCGGTGCGCAGGAACACGTAGCCGACGATCCCGAACACGATCGTCGTCATCACGTCGAAGACGTTGTTGTTCAGGCTGTACACCCCGATCGAGCAGAAGATCAGGATGGCCGGATACATCGCATCGTACGGCACCTTCAGAAGCCGCACCCACATGCCGACCATCGGCAGGTTGATGACCAGCAGCATCAGGTTGCCGACCCACATCGAGACGATCAGGCCCCAGAACAGGTCGGGCTGCGCCTCGATCATGCGGGGGCCGGGCTGGATGCCCTGGATGATCAGCGCGCCGACCATCAGCGCCATCACCGCGTTGGAAGGGATGCCGAGCGTCAGCAGCGGGATGAAACTGGTCTGGCTGGCCGCGTTGTTGGCGCTTTCCGGCGCTGCCACGCCCTCGATGGTGCCGGTGCCGAACAGGTGCTTGTTGCGGTTGATCCGTCGCTCCAGCGTATAGGCACCGATCGCCGACAGGGTGGCGCCGCCGCCGGGCAGGATGCCGATGACGCTGCCCATCATGGTGCCGCGCATGATCGGGAAGGCGACGCGCCGCCATTCGTCCAGGTTGAGGTAGAGCCGCGTGATCTTGGCGGTGACCGACTGGCGCGCTTCGGGATGTTCCAGGTTGCGGATGATCTCGGCGATGCCGAACATGCCCATGGCCAGCGGCACGAAGCCGATGCCGTCGGAGAGTTCGGGGATGTTGAAGCTGAAGCGCTGCTGGCCGGTCTGCACGTCGGTGCCGACCAGGCCGAGTGCCACGCCCAGCACCACCATGCCGACCGACTTCAGCACGCTGCCCTCGGTCAGCACCGCCGAGACGACGAGGCCGAGGAACATCAGGCTGAAATAGTCGGCCGGGCCGAAACTGAGCGCGATGCCGGTCAGGAACGGCCCGGTGGCGGCGACCAGCAGGGTGCTGAACGAACCGGCGAGGAAACTGCCGATGGCAGCCACGGCAAGGGCGGGGCCTGCCTCGCCCTTGCGCGCCATCTGGTAGCCGTCGAGCGTGGTGATCACCGCGCTGACCTCGCCCGGCAGGTTGAGCAGGATCGAGGTCGTGCTGCCGCCGTACTGGGCGCCGTAATAGATGCCGGCCAGCATGATGATGGCGGTGGTGGCACTCATGCCGAAGGTGATCGGCAGCAGCAGCGAGATCGTCGCCACCGGGCCGACACCCGGAAGCACGCCGATCGCGGTGCCCAGCAGGCAGCCGACCAGGCAGAACAGCAGGTTCTCCGGCGTGACCGCGACGCCGAGACCGAAGGCAAGGTTGGAAAGCAGTTCGCCCACGGTGGTCTTCCCCTAGGATGGCTGGCCGAAGAGCATGCGCACGGGCGAGATGATCAGCCGCACCAGGTCGGCGAGGATGGTCAGCCGCTTGCCGCCCAGTTCGGTCAGAACGAGGCCGGCGATGCACACCACCACGGCGGCCGCGATCAGGATGTGCACGCCCATCGTGGTCTCGTTGTTGTTGGTCAGCAGCAGCACCTTGACGCAGAGCCAGATGCCGCCGATCCAGACCAGCAGCCCGACCCACGACAGCACCTGCGACAGCATCGGCGATTCCGAGGTGGCCAGCGCGCGGAAGGTCTGGTCGAGCTCGCCCGGCATCAGCGGCACGCGGATGTCGAGGAAGGCGATGAAGATCGCGTAGCAGAGCGGGATCAGGATCAGCGAGATCGCCAGCATCCGCTCGATCCGCGGCGGCCGTTCCGCCAGCGCCGAGACCAGCACGGTGCCCGACAGCGCGACCAGGAAGCCGAGCCTCTCCAGCGTGAACCAGAAGAACGCCATGGCCGCGAGGATCGGCATCATGTTGCTCTTGAACCACAGGCCGAGCGCGATGCTGGCGGCCAGCCACAGCAGCACCGCAAGCAGCGGGATGGTGGCCGGCTGGCCCAGCGCCAGCCACATGACGAAAAGTGCGCCGCCGGAGACGAGCGAGACCAGGATTTCGCGCCAGGCATCGTTGCCGACCTCGCGCGGGCCCGACACCATGGCGGTGGCAAGCACCCCGGCGCCGATGATTCCCAGCAGCCAGAAGGACAGCATCGGCATGTAGCCGGGGCCCATGCGTCTGGCCGAGCCCAGCGCATGGTCCTCGTTCAGCCACAACCCGATCAGCGCGAGCCCCAGCAGGATGGCGCCGGCAAAGAGGTCCTGTGAATTGGGTTTCAGTTTCACGCCACGCCGTCCCCCGCTTGCCGAACAGAACGCCGGCGGCCGCGATCCGCCGCCATGGTGAAGCTACCCGCAAGGCCCACGCGCCAGGCCGTTCGCCGGGCATCGGCGCCGACGCGGCCCATCCAAGGCGCCCTAGCCGACACTGGCGCCGGAGGCCGCGACGACCGGGCCCCAGACCTTGTATTCGGCCTCGACGAAGGCGGTGAATTCCGCCGCATCCATCGCGCCGGGGGTGCCGCCGAATTCGTCGAACCGCGCCTTCACGTCGCCGCGCGCCAGCACCGCCCGCACCTCGGCATTCAGGCGCTGCGCGATCGCGGGTGCAACGCCGCGCGGGCCGGAAAGCCCGAACCACGACAGCGAGACGATGTCGAATCCCTGTTCGCGGAAGGTCGGCACCGCGGGGAAGGCGGGGCTGCGCTCGGCCCCGGATACCCCGAGTGCGCGGACGCTGCCGGCGCGGATATGCGCGCTTGCCGAAGGCAGGCTGTCGAACATCACCGGCACCACGCCGGCGATCACGTCGGTCATTGCCGGCCCGGCGCCGCGGTAGGGGATGTGGTTGATCTCGATGCCTGCGGTCATCGCCAGCCGCACGCCCAGCAGGTGGTTCGAGGAACCGGCGCCCGAGGTCGCGAAATCGAGCTTGCCGGGATTGGCGCGCGCCATCGCCACATAGTCGGCGACGCTTCGCGCGGCGAACTGCGGGTTGGCGACCATCACCGAGGGGTTGGTGGTGATCAGCGCGATGTGGGTGAAATCACTGACCGGGTCGTAGCGCACGTTGCGATAAAGGTGCGGGCTGATCGCATGCGAGGCGATGTTGCTCATCACCAGCGTGTAGCCATCCGGGAGGGCGGCGGCGACGGCGGCGCTGCCGACGGTGGCGCCGGCGCCGGGCTTGTTCTCGACGATCAGCGGCTGGCCGAGCCGGTCCTGCAACCCCTGGGCGACCAGGCGTGCCACCAGGTCGGTGGTGCCGCCGGGGGCAAAGGGCACCACCAGGCGTACCGGCTGCTGCGGCCAGGCTTCCGCCCCCGCCCCCGCTCCCGCCTGCGAGGCAGCCAGCAGCCCGGCCGCGCCTGCCAGCACAGCGCGTCGCGCAAGCGGTTGCTGACCGAGGCGATGCACGCCATGCACCTGCCTGTCCTCCGGGCCGTTTTCCTCGCCGCGACCTTGGCACGCGAGAAAGGGGCGAACAAGCGGGGAAGACCGGACAGCGAAGCGGTCTTGCCGGCCGGTCGCCAAGGCCGCACCATCGGCCGACCGCGCCCGCCGCCAGGATACCAACCCCCATGATCGCCAACGACCCGGCGCCTGCCATCGCCGACGCGACACGACGCATCGAAACCTCGCTGGTGGCGCTGCGGCGCGACCTGCACCAGCACCCCGAACTCGGCTTCGAGGAGGTGCGCACGGCAGCGATCGTCGCCGCCGAGCTCGACCGGCTCGGCATCGTCCATCGTGGCGGCTTCGCCGGGACCGGCATCGTCGGCATGATCGAAGGCGGCGCGCCGGGGCCGACGCTGCTGATCCGCGCCGACATGGATGCGCTGCCGATCCAGGAACGCACCGGCCTTGCCTTCGCGAGCCTGGAATCGGGCAGGATGCATGCCTGCGGCCACGACATCCACAC
>JADYYZ010000258.1 GCA_020853405.1 Acetobacteraceae bacterium | reverse complement strand
TTGTCACCGCCATGCCCGCACCGCACCGCTTACGTGGCGGGACGCGGCCGCGGTCTGGCGGCCAGCATGCGCGAGAGCGTGCCGTCCCGCAGCACGATCTGGTGCCAGAGTGCGCCAGCCACATGGGCGGCGATCGCGGCCAGCAGCAGCCAGGCCAGCACCTCGTGCGCCTCGCCCCAGGCGCGGCCGCCGGGGATGGTGGCCGGCGCCGGCAGCGCCACGCCGCCGAGCACGGTCACCGGCCGACCGCGCGCCCAGCGGTCGAACAGCCCGGTGAGCGGCAGCGCCACCGTCAGTACCAGCAGCGAGACGTGCATCGCACCCGCCGCCAGGCGCTGCCAGGCCGGCCCCCCGGCGGCGGGCGGCGGCGAAATCGCACGCCAGGCGACGCGCAGCGCGGCGGCGCCGAGCACCAGCACGCCAAGGCTGTAATGCAGCTGCGTGGCCAGTTCGCGGCCGCCGCCGCGGGGGAATCCATCCATGGTGCTGCCGACCAGCCAGGCCGACAGCACCAGGAACGCACTGGCCCAGTGGATGGCGCGCGCCGGCGCGCCATAGGGCCTGGTCTCGACCGGCGCGGCCATCTCAAGGGCCCTCCTCTCAGCGGCTGCGGCGGGTGGTGATGGCGCCGCTGGTCGCATCGACATGGAGATCGACGCGGCGGCCTTCGGCGTTGGTGGTCTTCACCTCCCAGCGGCCACGCTCCCACTCGAGCTCGATCACCGGGCCGTAGCCGGCGGCACGCACGGCGGCGATCGCGGCGGTGGCGTCGACCTTGGCGGCGGCGACGGCGCGGGTCTCCTCAGCGCGCCTGGTGTCGCGATCGGCGGCGTGGGCGGCGAGCGGCAGGGTGGCGGCGAGCGCCAGCGCCAGCGCGGCGGCAGGACGGACAAGACGGGTCATGGTAGTCTCCTTGCTGTGTCGGTCACGGAACTCTCCGCAACGGGGCGCAGTCTTGGGCAGCCGACCTGAACCCTCGCTGAGCTCGTCGTTCAGCCACGGTTCAGCCAACACCGGCGAGATTCGCCGGATGCGTCGCGCGCTGCTGCTGCTGCCCGCCCTTCTCCTCGTCGCACTGCCTGCCGGCGCGGACGACCGGCGCGACCACGAACGCGCGCGCGCCGCCCTGGCGGCAGGCGAGATCCGCCCGCTCGCCGCGCTGCTGGCCGAGATCGAGCGCCGCTATGTCGGCGACGTGATCGAAACCGAACTGAAGCGCGACGACGGCCGCTGGATCTACGAGTTCAAGCTGCTGCCGCCTTCCGGCCGTGTCTTCGAGCTGAGGCTGGATGGTGCCAGCGGCGCGCTGATACGCAGCCGCGGGCCGGTTCAGGAACGGCCCTGATGCGCGCCCTGATCGTCGAGGATCACGCCCCGCTTGCCGCGCAGCTCAAGGATGCGCTGGCCGGCGCCGGCTTCGTCGCCGACCTCGCCGCCGATGGCGAGGAGGCGCTGTTCCTCGGCGAGACCGAGCCGTACGACGCGGTGGTGCTCGATCTCGGGCTGCCCAGGATCGACGGCCTCTCGGTGCTGAAGCGCTGGCGTGCCGCCGGGCGCGGCATGCCGGTGCTGATCCTGACCGCCCGGGACGGCTGGAGCGAGAAGGTCGCCGGCCTTAACGCCGGTGCCGACGACTACCTGGCCAAGCCGTTCGTCATGCCCGAGCTGGTCGCCCGGCTGCAGGCGCTGGTGCGCCGTGCGCACGGCCATGGCTCGCCGGAGATTCGCATCGGCGGGCTGCTGGTCGATACCGCCGCCCAGCGCGTGCTGGTCGACGGCGTGCCGATGCGCCTGACCGGCCTGGAATACCGGCTGCTCGCCTATCTCGCGCTGCGTGCCGGGCATGTGGTCTCCAAGAGCGAGCTCACCGAGCATCTCTATGCCCAGGATTTCGACCGTGACAGCAACACGCTGGAGGTGGTGGTCGGCCGGCTGCGGCGCAAACTGGGTGAAGGGCTGATCGAGACGCTCCGCGGGCAGGGTTACCGGCTCGCCGCCGCATGAGGCGGCCCAGGCGGCCCGGCTCGCTCGCGCTCAGGCTCGCGCTGGCGGCAGGGCTGTGGGTTGCCGTGGGGCTTGGTGCCGCTTCGTGGTTCATCACCGGGGTCGCCATCCGCCAGGTCGAAACCGCGTTCGATGCCCGCCTGCTTGGCCTGCTCGATGCCACGGTGGCCGCGGTCACGATCGACCCGGGCGGGCAGCCGAGTGTCGTGCGGGCGCCGGCGGGTGCCGATTTCGATCGGCCCTTCGGCGGCGCCTACTGGCAGGTGACCGGCCCGGACGGCGCGATCGCCACCTCGCGCTCGCTGTGGGACCAGACGCTGCCTTCAGCGCCACCCACCGGGCGGGCAGGCGTGCTGCTGAGCGACGCCCCCGGCCCGCGCGGCCAGAAGCTGCGCCTGGCCCAGCGCGACGTGCTGCTGCCCGGCGCGCCGGCCCCGTCGCGCGTGGTGGTGGCGCTGTCGCGGGCGAGGGTCGAGGCGGAAGCGGCGCGACTTCGCGCCGTGCTGCTGGCCGCCTTCGGGCTGCTCGGGTTCGGCCTGGTGAGCGGCGTGGTCGCCACCGTGATCCTGGGCCTTGCGCCGCTGCGCCGGCTGCGGCGCGCGCTGGCCGAGGTGCGGGCAGGGACGCGCCAGCGGCTCGACCTTGCCGCGCCATCCGAGATCGCCCCGGTGATCGCCGAGATCGAGGCGCTGGTCGCCGCCAACCGCGCCACGGTCGAGCGCGCCCGCACCCATGTCGGCAACCTCGCGCACGCACTCAGAACGCCGCTTGCCGTATTGCGCAACGCGCTGGCGGCGCCGCGCCCCGATCTTGCGGCGGCGCGTGCCGAGGCGGCCTCGCTCGAACGGCTGGTCCAGCACCACCTCGCCCGCGCGCGGACGGCGGCGCGCACCGGCCTCGCTGCGCCGGCGGTCGCGCCGTTCGCGGTGGCCGAGCAGATCGCCGCGGCGCTCGGCCGGCTGTTCGCGGAACGGGCGATCACGGTGGGGGTGGCCGGCGACCGCGTGGCGGCGGTCGCGGTCGATGTGCAGGACCTGACCGAGATGCTGGGCAACCTGATGGAGAACGCCTGCAAGTGGGCGCGCACCCGGGTGGTGGTGCGCGTCGCCGCGGCCGACGACGACGTGAGCGTCGCGGTCAGCGACGATGGCCCCGGACTGCCCGAGGGGGATCGCGCCATCGCGCTCGCGCGCGGTGAGCGGCTGGACGAGCGGGCGCCGGGTTCCGGTCTCGGGCTTGCGATCACCGCCGACCTTGCCGCGCTCTATGGCGGCAGGCTTGAGCTCGGGCGAAGCAAGGCGGGCGGGCTCTGTGCCACGCTGCGGCTTTCGCGCCGCGGCGGCGCCGGCTGATACGAGGTCGCGAGCCGGGGCTGGGGGGTGGGGGATGGGGCTGGTTGGGGCGCCAGGATTCGAACCTGGGAATGTCGGATTCAAAGTCCGATGCCTTACCGCTTGGCGACGCCCCACCGGATCGGCCGCTTCTTCCCGCTTCCAAGGCGGCGATGCAAGCATCCCGGCTCGCGCCGGCGATCGAAAGCCGGGGCTTGCGGCGGCAATTGCAGGGTGTCCACACTGCCGCCCACGCAACAGGGGAGGCCAGGACCATGACCGACGTAACAGTGAACGAGACGGCGCCGCGGCGGGGCGCGCTGGCGGCGCTGGGGGCTGCCGCCTTCGTCGGCATGGCTGCCACCGCCGAGAAGGCCGCCGCCCAGGCGCCGCGGGAATCGCTGCTCCGCACCGTGATCAGCCGCGGCAAGCTGATCGTCGGCACCGGCAGCACCAACGCACCCTGGCATTTCGAGGACGACAAGGGCCAGCTCACCGGCATGGACATCGCCATGGCGAAGATCCTGGCCGCCGGCCTGTTCGATGATCCGAACAAGGTCGAGTTCGTGCGCCAGGATCCGGCGCAGCGCATTCCCAACATCAATACCGGCCGCGTCGACATCGTCATCCAGTTCATGACGATGAACCCGCAGCGCGCGCAGCTGGTTAATTTCAGCCGGCCCTATTACGTGGAGGGCGTGGCGCTGCTGACCAGCCCGCGCGGGCGGTTCAAGACCTATGACGAGCTGCGGGCGGCGGGCAGCAACGCGCGCGCTTCGGTGCTGCAGAATGCCGGTGCCGACTCGCTGGTGAAGGCAGCGCTGCCGCAGGCCACGGTGATGCAGCTCGATACCCAGGCCAACGTGATCCAGGCGCTGGATTCGGGGCGTGCCGATACCGCGGTGGTCGATCTCTCCACCGTGCGCTGGATGGTCAAGCGCAATCCCGACCGCTACCTGGATGCGGGCCATTCCTATAACAGCCAGCTCTATGGCGCGGCGATGCGCCAGAACGACCTCGACTGGCTGCACTATGTCGACACCGTGTTCAACATCAACATGTTCGGCCACGTCACCGAGGCGTACGACGCCGCCATGATGGATTTCTTCGGGCTGGAACCGCGCCGGCGCGTGCCCGGTTTCCCGCCCTATTGAACCGTCGGGTGCTTCCGGTTTCCGACCTCGCTCTCCCTCCCCGCGCGCGGGGGAGAGGGCGGGGGCCGGGATAGCCGCACGCGGCGATGGAGTATCACTTCAACTTCACGATCGTCTGGCGCCATGCCTGGCGACTGTGGTGGGGGCTGGGGCTGTCGCTGCAGGTGGCACTCGCCTCGCTCGGCATCGGCATGGCGATCGGGCTTGCCTGCGCAATCGCCTATACCGACGGCGGCAAGGCGACGCGCACGGCCATCGCCGGCTATGTCGAGTTCATCCGCAACACGCCGCTGCTGCTGCTGGTCTACCTGGTGTTCTACGGCGTGCCCTCGATCGGCGGCTTCGCCTATGATGCCACCACCAGCTTCATCGCCACGCTTGCGTTCTATGGCGGCGCGCAGCTGACCGAGGTGTTCCGCGCCGGCCTCGATGCGGTGCCGCCGGGCGTGGTCGATGCCGGGCGCGCGATCGGGCTCACGCCCACCGGCAACCTGGTTCACGTGCGCCTGCCGACGGCGCTGCGGGTGGCACTTCCCGCCCTTTCCAACGCCTTCATCTCGCTGTTCAAGGACACCGCGCTCGGCACCGTGATCGCGGTGCCGGAACTGACGCACGCGGCGCAGTGGATCAACTTCAACACCTTCCGCATCCTGGAAGTCTATGCGCTGCTGACTCCGATCTACCTGCTGACCGGCTGGATCATCCTGGCAGCGCTGCGCCTGCTGGAACGGCGCTTCGCGATCGCCAAGGCAGCATGAGAGGCGCAGCATGAGGCGCGCAGCGTGATCGGCGCCATGATCTATGCGCTCCCGTTCCTGTGGCAGGGGTTCCTGGTGACGCTTGCGGTCTCGGCGCTGGTGGTGGCCGGCTCGCTGGTGCTGGGCCTGGGCCTGGGTATCGCGTTGACGTTCGGGCCGCGGGCGCTCGGCTGGCCGATCCGCGCATTCTCCGACACCATCCGCGCGATCCCGCTGATCGTGCTGATCTTCACCGTCTATTACGGGCTGCCGGCGCTTCAGATCAATCTCTCGCCGTTCTGGGCGGCGGTCGCGGCGCTGACCCTGTTCAAGTCCGGCCACGTGACCGAGATCGTGCGCGGCGCGGTGCAGTCGATCCATCCGGGCCAGATGGAGGCCGCGAAATCGATCGGGCTCACCTTCATCGGGCGGCTTCGCTACGTGATCCTGCCGCAGGCGGTGCGCCGCTTCCTGCCGCCCTGGATCAATTCCGTGACCGACAGCGTGAAGGGCAGCGCGCTGGTCAGCCTGGTCGGCGTGATCGACCTGATGATGGCGATCCAGCAGGTGATCGGCCGCACCTACGAGCCGATGCCGATGTATGTGCTGGGGGCGCTGATCTACATCGCGCTGAACGCGGTGCTGTCGATCACCTCGCGCCGGCTGGAGCGGCGCTTCGCCGCGACCACCGCATGAGCGACGTCCTTTCCATCCGCGGCCTGAAAAAGCGGTTCGGCACGCATACCGTGCTCGACGGCATCGACCTCGATGTCGCGCGCGGCGAGGTGCTGGTGGTGATCGGCGCCTCGGGTTCCGGCAAGACCACGCTGCTGCGCTGCGTCAACGCGCTGGTGCCGTACGACGAGGGCAGCGTGACGCTGGAGGGGACCGAGGTGTACTACACGGCGCCCAACTCCAGGGTGCGCCGCGGCGACCGTGCGCTGGCAAGAATACGCGCCGACATCGGCATGGTGTTCCAGCTGTTCAACCTGTTCCCGCATCTTTCCGCGCTCGACAACGTGGCGCTCGGGCTGAAGGTGACGCGCGGGGTTCCACGCAAGGAAGCCGAGGCACGGGCGGCACACTGGCTGTCGCGCGTGGGGCTTTCCGAACGCATGGGCCACCTGCCTGCCCAGCTCTCCGGCGGCCAGCAGCAGCGGGTCGGCATCGCGCGGGCGGTGGCGATGGAGCCGAAACTGCTGCTGCTCGACGAGATCACCTCGGCACTCGACCCCGAACTGGTGGGCGAGGTGCTGGACGTGGTCAGGAGCCTTGCCGGCGACGGCATGACGATGCTGATGGTGACGCACGAGATGCAGTTCGCGCGCGATGCCGGCCATCGCGTGGTGTTCATGGATTCCGGCCGCATCGCCGAGCAGGGCGAACCGCGCGCGGTACTGGGCAGCCCGCAATCCGAACGGCTGCGGAAATTCCTGCGACGTATCGAACTGAGGACGGAGTAGCCCATGGCCGATGCCACCGAGCCGCGATCCGGCGTCCGCGAGGCGCTGGGCCTTCGGCCCATCATCAACGTGTCGGGCACCATGACGCATCTTGGCGCCTCGATCGCGGTGCCGCGGGCGATCGAGCTCGCGGGGAAGATCATGCCGGAGTTCGTCGAGATTTCCGACCTGCACCGCCTCGCCTCGCGCAGCATCGCGCGGCTCACCGGGGCGGAGGCGGGGTTCGTCACCGCCTCCTGCGCGGCGGGAATCACGCTGTCGGTCGCGGCCTGCATGACCGGCGCCGATCTCGCGCGGATCGAGCAGCTGCCCGACCCCGCCGGCATGAAGCACCGCGTGCCGATCATGGCGGGCCACATGATCAGTTTCGGGGCACCGGTCGAACAATCGGTGCGGCTTGCCGGTGCGGCGGTGGTGCCGTTCGGCCAGGCGACGGGGGTGAAGCCCTATCAGCTGGCAGCGGTGCTGGACCAGGCAACGGCGGCGGCGCTCTATGTGGTCAGCCACCATTGCGTCGGCTACGGGCAATTGCCGCTGGAGGAGTTTGCCGCGATCTGCCGCGCCAAGGGCGTGCCGGTGATTGTCGATGCCGCCAGCGAGTACGACCTCCGGGGCTTCCTTTCCAAGGGTGCCGACCTGGTCTGTTATTCGGCACACAAGTTCCTCGGTGGGCCGACGGCGGGGATCATTGCCGGAAGGAAGGATCTGGTGCGTGCCTGCTATCTGCAGAACAGCGGCATCGGGCGGGGCATGAAGGTGGGCAAGGAATCCATCCTGGGCACCGTCGCCGCGCTGGAGGCGTGGGAGGTTCGCGACCATGCCGGCATCCGTGCCAGCGAACGCGCCGCGCTTGATCTGTGGCGCGAAAAATTCTCCGCCGTGCCCGGCCTGGTCGCGGAGCTCGTGCCGGACCCCACCGACAACCCGCTCGACCGGCTGAAACTCACGGTGCAGCCCGAACGGGCGCACATCACGGCCTGGGAACTGGCCGACCGGCTTGCCGCCGGCGATCCGCCCGTGATCGTGCGCGACCACGAGGTGGAGCA
>JADYYZ010000257.1 GCA_020853405.1 Acetobacteraceae bacterium | reverse complement strand
TCTACCTCGCCGCGCTGCAGTACCGTGCCATGGGCGTCGAGGTGGCGGCGGTGCTGGATACCACGCGGCTGGGGGCGAAGTTGCGGGCGCTGCCCGGTCTTGCCCGGAGCGCCCCGGGCACGTTGGCGCGCGGGCTTTCCTTCATCGCACGGTTGCGTGCGGCCGGGGTTCCGATCCTCCATGGCGCGAGGGCGCTCGCGATCGAGGGCGCAGCGCGGGTCGAGGCGGTCCGCGTCAGCGATGCCGGCGGCACGGAACGCCGGATCGCGTGCGATGCGGTGGCGCTCGGCTTCGGGCTGCGGCCGGAGACGCAGCTCGCCGAGCTCGCGGGCGCGAGCCTGTCGTTCGATCCGGCCTTCCGGGCATGGCTGCCGGCAACGGATGCGGATGGTCGCTGCGGGCCGGGGCTCTATGCCGCGGGCGATGGTTCAGCGATCGGGGGTGCGAAGGCCGCCGCGCTCGGCGGCAGGCTGGCCGCCTGGGCGATGCTGGCGGATCTCGGCCACGCCGTGCCGCAGGCGGAGATGCAGGCGCTGCGCCGCCGGCTCGCCCGCCAGCACGCCTTCCAGCGAAGCCTCGCGCGTGCCTTCGCCTGGCCCGGCCACTGGCTCGCCACCACCCCGCCGGAGACGCTGATCTGCCGCTGCGAGGCGGTGACGCTGGGCGCGCTGCGGGCGGCGCTCGAAAAACCGCTTGGACCGCGCGAGATCAACCGCGCGAAAGCGCTGACCCGCTGCGGCATGGGCCGCTGCCAGGCGCGATTCTGCGGCCCCGCCATGGCCGAGGCGATGGCCCAGGCGCTCGATCTGTCGGCCGACGCGGTCGGGCGCTTGCGCGGCCAGGCGCCGGTGAAGCCGATCCCGCTCGATGCCGCCCTTGCCGACGAGGATGCGCGAGCGTGAGCGTGATCCGCGCCGATACCGCCATCGTCGGCGGCGGCCTGATGGGCTGCTGGACCGCGCTGATGCTGCGCCGCCGCGATCCTGCGCACCGGGTCGTCGTGCTGGAGAAGGGCGTGGTCGGCGCGCAGGCGAGCGGCGTGAATTTCGGCAACCTGCGCATCCAGGGCCGCCATCCCGGCCAGCTGCCGCTGGCGATCCGCGCCGCGGCAATCTGGGAGCGGCTGGGCGAGTTCGTCGGCGAGGATTGCGAGTTCGATGCGACCGGCCATCTCTATGCCGCGCGCGACGCCGCCGAGGAGGTCGCGAAGGCGGAAAAGACGGCGCGCGAGGCGGCGGCGCATGGCGTCCCGGCGACACTGCTCGATCGCGCCGGGCTGGCAGCGCGCTGGCCCTGGCTGAAGGGGTTCAGGATGGCGTCGTGGTCGGCGCGCGATGCGGTCGCGAACCCGCGCCTGGTGACGCCCGCGGTCGCGCGTGCCGCCCGTGCCGCGGGCACCGACATCCGGGAGGCAACGCGCGTCGTCGGCGCGGCGCAGGCCAATGGCCGCTTCCTGGTCGAGGTCGCAGGTGGCGACACGGTCGAGGCGGGCCAGCTGGTGAATGTTGCGGGTGCCTGGGCGCCGGAGATCGCCGGCTGGTTCGGCGAGGGCGCGCCGGTGGTGCCGGCCGGGCCGCCGCAGTTCGTGACCGATGCGGTGCCGTATTTCATGCGGCCCTCGGTGCAGGCGGTCGATGGCAGCGTCATTGCCCGCCAGACCAGGCAGGGCCAGGTCGTGGTCGCGGGCTATCCGCGCGGCGCTTCCGACCCGATTGCCAACCGCGCCCCGGTGGATGCCCGCCGCACGCTTGCCGCGATGGGGCATCTCGTGCGGGCGGTGCCGCGCCTGCGCGGGGCGGCGGTGGTGCGCGTCTGGTCCGGGATCGAGGCCTATCTGCCCGACATGCTGCCGGTGATCGGGCCGAGCGGCACGACGCAAGGCCTGTTCCATGCGTTCGGCTTCTGCGGCCACGGCTTCCAGCTCGGCCCCGGCGTCGGCGCGGTGCTGGCCGACCTCGTTCTGCTGGGGCGGAGCGAGACCCCGCTTTCCCTGTTCCCGATCACCCGCTTCGCGGCCGGCGAGGTCGCGCAGGCCGAGCAGTTCCGCCGCGAGTTCGATGCGCGCTCGCTGGCCCAGGCGGGTATCGCCCAGACGGGTATCGCCCAGACGGGTATCGCCCAGGTGGGCCTGCGCCAGCCCGGTCAGGAGGCGTAGGCGGGTTCTTCCTCGTCGAGGATCTCGCGCACCGCCGACAGGAACATCCGCGCGTTCTCGCGTCGCGTCGGGAAGTCGCGCAAGGCGGGCAGTTTCTCCTCGGGGATGTGCAGCAGCTTGCGCCCGGTCGACATCGCCAGCACCTGCACCTCGCACGCCCGCTCCAGGTAGTAGAGGTCGTCGAATGCATCGGCGATGGTCTCGCCCGCCACCACCACGCCGTGGTTGCCCAGGAACAGCACGCGGTTTCCCTGCATCATGCCGGCCATGCGCGCACCCTCGTCGGTGCCGAGCGCGAAGCCGTTGAAATCCTCGTCATAGGCACACTGGCCATGGAAGCGCCCGGCATTCTGGTGGATCATTTCCAGCCTGCCGCCCTCGATGCAGGCCAGTGCCGTGGCATAGGGCATGTGCGTGTGCAGGATCACGCGATGCCCGGTCTTCTGGTGCATCGGCACGTGGATGTTGAACGCCGTCATCGCCGGGTGGCCGTCTCCCTCCAGCACGTTGTTCCGGTCGTCGATGACCAGCAGGCCCGACGCGCGCGCCTTCGACCAGTGCATGCGATGCGCATTCAGCAGGAAGCGGTCGGGTGCCAGCATGACCGAGAAATGATTGCACACGCCTTCGTGCAGGCCGAGGCGGGCTGCCCAGCGCAGCGCCGCGGCGAGATCGAGGCGTGCTTCCTGCCAGTCGGCCCGGTTGCTCGATTCCTCGGTGGCAGACGTCATGACAAGATCCCGCATGGCAAGGGCAGGACCCTTGCAGGCAGGCCAGGGCGCGTCAACGTGCCGGCGCCCCGCGACTTCCGTTCGTCAGGTCTTCGCGAGCAGCTGGTGGCGCACGCGCCAGGCAAGGCGCGGCGCATGCCGGTCGAGCGTGCGCAGGATCGGCTGCATGCGGCTGCGCCTGCGCCGTGCCGCCTGATTGCGCGCGCCACCCGCCGGCAGCGCGAAATCGTCAGGCAGGTCGGCCAGGCAGGGGCGCACCAGGTGGTGGAAGGCAGTGTCCCGGCGCCGCACCTCGGCGATCGTCAGCCCGTCGATGAAGGGCATCCAGGCGTTGCTCTCCCACAGATGGTGGGCGAAGGCGTCTGCCACCTCGAGTGGCCTCGGATCGGCGAACAGGCGGTCGATGCCGGCATCCGACGGGTTCGGCGTGAAGAAGGCGGTGGTCGGCAGGATGCGGATCTCGTCCGGATGCTCTGCGGCGAGCTGGCGCGGGATGCGCACCGAATGCTCGTCCCAGTGGCGGTCGCGCCCGGTCGAGCGGAAGCTTCGGTAGGACTCGTACCAGCGCCGCATGAAGGGGGCGCCGGGGGCGGCCAGCATCACCGCGTTGCACAGGCCCTCGCCCAGCGCGTCGTGCTGCAGGCCCAGCACCATGGCGCTGTCGAGCAGGGGCGCGAAATCGCGCACCACCAGCACGTCGGCATCGAGGTAGATGCCGCCTTCCTCGAGCAGCGTGCGCATTCGCCACACATCCGCCTGGTGGGCGTAGTGGCGCAGCGGATTGCCGAACACCTCCGCGGGCGCGGTGATATGGCGCACCTCGATCCGGGGGCGGATCCTGTGCCACCAGGGCGTGTCGGGTTCGTGCACCACGGCGACCACGCAGCGGTCCGGGCGCAGCCGGTCCAGCGCGCTCACGACCGAGGCATAATGCAAGAGGCCGAACGGCTTGCCGCCGAAATCCGGCGACAGGCCGAAGCAATAGAACAGGTTGCGCGGGATCACGACGCTGCCGCCCGGGGCCGGCGCCGTCGCCTATCCGGCCAGCCGCTCGATATCGGCGCCGCAGGCGGCGAGCTTCGCCTCCACCCGTTCGTAGCCGCGGTCGAGGTGATAGACGCGGTTGACGATCGTCTCGCCGCCGGCGGCCAGCCCCGCCAGCACCAGCGAGACGGAGGCACGCAGGTCGGTCGCCATCACCGGCGCCCCGGAAAGGTTCTTCACGCCGCGCACGATCGCGCTGGCGTTGTGCACCACGATGTCGGCACCCATGCGCGCGAGTTCGGGCACGTGCATGAAGCGGTTCTCGAAAATCGTCTCGGTGATCATGGCAGCGCCCTCGGCGGTGGCCATCAGCGCCATGAACTGGGCCTGCAGGTCGGTGGGAAAGCCCGGATAAGGTTCGGTCATGATGTCGGCGCCGCGCACGCGATGGCCGTTGCGGCGAACACGGATGCCGCCGTTCTCGGCGAAGATGTCGACGCCCGCGCGCGACAGCGCTGTGGCGAACGCCCCCAGATGCTCGATCCGCCCGCCTTCCAGCATCACGTCGCCACCGGCGATGGCGGTGGCGATCGCATAGGTGCCGGTCTCGATCCGGTCGGGGATGATGTGGTGGGTGGTGCCGGAAAGCCGCTGCACGCCCTCGATCTCGATCCGCTCGCTGCCGTGCCCGCGGATGCGCCCGCCCATCGCGTTCAGGCATTCCGCCAGGTCGGAAATCTCCGGCTCGCGCGCGGCGTTGATCAGCGTGGTGTGGCCGTCGGCGAGGCTTGCCGCCATCATCAGGTTCTCGGTGGCGCCGACCGAGACGGCGGGCGAGACGATGCTCGCGCCGCGCAGCCTGCCCTCGCTCCGGGCATGGATGTAGCCGCCCTCGATGCTGACCGATGCGCCCATCGCCTCCAGCCCCTTGAGGTGGAGGTCGACCGGGCGCGTGCCGATCGCGCAGCCGCCGGGCAGCGACACCCGTGCCTCGCCGCAGCGCGCGAGGATCGGGCCGAGCACCAGGATGCTTGCCCGCATCTTGCGCACGATGTCGTAGGGGGCGGTGGTGTTCTGGATCGCGCCGCCCAGCCGCAGCACGCGCGCCTGGGCAGCGGTTTCCGGCGCGGGCAGGTCCACGGCAAGCCCGTGCTGGGCCAGCAGCGCCGCCATCGAGGCGATGTCGGCGAGCCATGGCACGTTGGTGAGCGTGAGCTGCTCGTCGCTCAGCAGGGCGGCGGCCATCAGCGGAAGTGCTGCGTTCTTGGCGCCGCCGATCGGGATGCTGCCACAGAGCGGCCTGCCGCCGCGGATCGCGATCCGGTCCATCAGGTATCCTTCATCAAAGCCGGGGCAGCGCCACGCCCTGCTGGCGCATGTATTTGCCGGCGCGGTCGGCGTAGCTGATCTCGGGTTCGCCCGCTCCCTGCAGGAACAGGAACTGGCAGATGCCTTCGTTGGCGTGGATGCGTGCGGGCAAGGGCGTGGTGTTGGAGATCTCGATCGTGACCTGGCCTTCCCATTCGGGTTCCAGCGGCGTGACGTTCACGATGATGCCGCAGCGTGCATAGGTGGACTTGCCGAGGCAGATGACCAGCACGTCGCGCGGGATGCGGAAATACTCCACCGTATGGGCCAGCGCGAAACTGTTCGGCGGGATGGTGCAGGTCGGTCCCTCGCGCTCGACGAAACTGGCGGGCGAGAACGCCTTGGGATCGACGATCGCGGAATCGACGTTGGTGAAGACGCGGAACTGGTCGGCGACGCGGGCATCGTAGCCGTAGCTCGACAGGCCGTAGCTGATCGCGCCATCGCGCTGCTGGCGTTCGACGAAGGGGTCGATCATGCCGGCATCCTGCGCCATGCGGCGGATCCAGCGGTCGGGCATGATGGGCATAGGGTGTGGACCGAGTCGGGGCTGGGCCGGAACGGGTCGGGCTTAGCGCGGGGCAGTGGCGGCGGGAAGGGGTTTCAGGGCCGGCCGGGGCCGCGTCCCGCCTGCATGTGCCCCGCAGCCTTGCGCCGGCCGAGATTGGCGCGGAGCGCAGCGGCCAGGCGCTTCTGGCGGGCGGCCTGTGCCTCGGCTGCCTGTTCGGTCAGGCGGGGGGGCGTGGCGGGGCGGCGCGCCTGGTCTGCTGGCGGCCGGTCATCCTTGCGGTCCATGGCGCCTCTTCGGCGCGGCGGCGACGGGTGTCAACCCGCGCGCAGACGGGAGCAGGGCGCCGGGCGCCTTGTTTTCGGCAGGGTGGTGTGGCAGGAGGTGCCGTCGCCTCTGGCCTGCTGCCGTAGCGTAGGGGTAGCGCACGTCCTTGGTAAGGACGGGGTCGTGGGTTCGATTCCCACCGGCAGCACCAGCC
>JADYYZ010000256.1 GCA_020853405.1 Acetobacteraceae bacterium | reverse complement strand
CTGGACGGCGCCGATGACGATGCCGCGGTGGCGGCACGCATCCGCGACGCGGTCGCCGCCCTTCCTGCCTGACGCCCCCGCATGACTCCGGCCGCCGTCAGCCGCCCCGCAATCCGGCCTGGCCGGCACGGAGGGTGCGCCGGCGCGCCAGCAGCGAGCCGTGCGGGCCGGCCAGCATCGATGCCGCCCAGATCGCCGCCGCGACCAGCACGATCGCGGGACCCGAGGGCACATCGAGGTGGAACGAGACCAGAAGTCCTGCCAGCACCGACAGCGCGGCTACCGCCGTCGCCGCCCGCACGATGCCGGCAAGGCCCGCGGCCCAGAAATGCCCCGCCAGCGCCGGCAGCAGCATCAGCCCCACCGCCATCAGCGTTCCCACCGCCTGGCAGGCAGCGACCAGGTTCAGCACCACCAGCCCGAGGAAGGCCGCCTGCCACCGGCCGGGGCGCGAACCGGTGGCGGCCATGAAGCCCGGGTCGAACGCCTCCAGCACGAAGCCGCGCCAGCCCGCCGCCAGCACCAGCAGGCAAAGACCGGCCGCGCCCACGATCACCAGCAGCGCGGTGTCATCCACCGCCAGCACGCTGCCGAACAGCAGATGCGCGAGATCGCCGCCGCGGCCGCCCGAGGCCGAGACCATCGCCACACCCAGCGCCAGCGCCGTGAGATAGGCCCCGGCCAGGCCTGCGTCCTCGCCGATCGCGCTGGCGCGCGCGAGCACGCCTGCCGCCAGCGCGACGCCGAGGCCGGCTGCCAGGCCGCCGAAACTCATCGCCAGCACCGAGCCGCCGCCGGCCAGCATGAAGCCAAGCGCGACCCCGGGCAGGATGCCGTGCGCCAGCGCATCGCCCAGAAGTGCCAGCCGCCGCAGCACCAGCAGCACGCCGAGCGGTGCCGAAGTGAACGACAGCGCCAGCCCCGCGACCAGCGCCCGGCGCATGAACGCATTGTCCGCGAACGGTTCGATCAGCAGCGCGTGCAGGTCCATGGAAGGGCCGGAAAGGGCTCAGGCGGCGGCGGGCACGGCGGCCGGGCACGCCCCGGCGCCGTCCTCCCACGCCTCGGCCATGCGGCGCGCGCGCAGGCGGTTGGGCGCGCTCAGCACCGAGGCGGTCGGCCCCCAGCCGACGACGCCGCGGGCCAGCAGCAGGCATTCGGGAAAATGCCCGCGCACCATGTCGAGGTCGTGCAGCACGGCGACGATGGTCCGCCCCTCGCCGTGCCAGCCTGCGAGCAGGCCGAGCAGGTCGGCGGTGGTGCGGGCATCGAGCGCGTTGAAAGGCTCGTCGAGCAGCAGCACCTGGGCATCCTGGAGCAGCATCCGCGCGAACAGGGCGCGCTGGAACTGCCCGGCTGATAGCGCGCCGATCGGGCGCGCCGCGAACCCGGCCAGGCCGACCGAGCGCAGCGCCTGGTCGGCACGGCCGGCGGCATCCCCCGGCACCGCGGCGAAGGCGCCCAGGCGCGGCCACAGCCCCGCGATCGCGAGCTCGCGACAGGTGATCGGGAAGCGCCGGTCGAGTGCCGGCTGCTGCGGCAGATAGGCCAGCGCCGTTGGGCCAAGCCCGCCGCGCTCGATCGCGCCCGTGAGCCGGGCGCCCGCGCCGCCGGTGCCCAGCGCGAGCGCCCGCAGCAGGCTCGACTTGCCAGCCCCGTTCGGGCCGACGATGGCAGTCATGCTGCCGGGCGCGAACCCGCCGGAAACGCGATGCACGGCCGGATGCCCCGCATACGCGATGGAGACGTCGCGAAGCACGATCGCAGGCGCGATCCCGACCATGCCAGGATTCATGCCAGCGCCCACCAGGCCAGCAGCCAGAGGACGGATACCAGGGCACCGGCCGCCGCCAGCCGCTGCCCGGCCGATGCTTCGATCGAAAGTGGGTCTTGCATAACGTTATCATGTAACGCAGTGGCGGCCGGCGGAACAGGCCGGTTAGCATCGCCGGCATGAACACGCCCGGCACCGCCCCGCCACGGCCCGACGCGCAGCAGGCGCGGCTTCTGGAACTCGTGCGGTATCGCCGATTCGCCAACGGCGTGCTGCTGCTGGCCGCGATCGTGCTGGCGGCGACCTACGCGCTGCCGGCCGAGATCCCGCCCAGCGGCTGGTGGCGCGAACTGGTCCAGGCAGCGGCCAAGGCCGGTGTCGTGGGCGGCATCGCCGACTGGTTCGCGGTGACCGCGCTGTTCCGCCACCCGCTTGGCGTGGCGCTGCCGCATACCGCGATCATCCCGCGCCACAAGGACCGGCTGGCGCGCGGGCTTTCCCGGTTCCTGACCACGAACTTCTTCACCGAACCGGAGATCCGGGGCGCGCTGGAGCGGCTCGATCTCGCCCGGGCGGTGGGCGGCTGGCTTTCCGATCCCGCCAACGCGCGCGAGGCCGGCGCCGGCATCGCGCGTGCCCTGCCGGCGCTGATGACCAGCATCGAGGACGGCCGTGCCGCGCGGCTGATCGGCAGGCTGGCGCCGCGGCTGGGCGCCGGGCTGGCGCCGCGCCTGCTCGGCCGCAGCCTGTCGGCGATGGTCGATGGCGGCCACCACCACGCGCTGCTCGATTTCCTGCTCGCGACCCTGCGCGACCTGATGCACGAGAAGGAGGACGCGCTGAAGTCCGAGATCACGGCGCGGGTGAAGGACCAGCTGGGCGCGATGGCGGGCTGGGCGGTCGGGCCGTACCT
>JADYYZ010000255.1 GCA_020853405.1 Acetobacteraceae bacterium | reverse complement strand
CGGCAGCACGCCTGGCCCGAGATCGACATTCAGCGGATCGGGAAGCAGCAGATCCAGCATCGTGATATAGGCCGGATCGCCGAATGACGTCATGGCGCCCGACGATACAAGGGTGCCGCCGGACCCGACGACGCGCATGATCTCGCCAAGCACCCACCCGTAGCCGAGATACATCGGCCCGAGGCTGAGCGGCGAGACCAGTCCGGTATTGACGATCACCGGCGGCGGCACGGGCCCCAGCGCGTTCGGGTTGGGCAGGCCACCGGACAGCGCCTGGGCGGACGCGACATCGGGCAATGGCCCGGCGCCATCCGTCGCCATCACCATTCTGATCGTCTGCGCACCGGAATAGGCCGGCGGCGGCGGCGGCGCGGGTGGGGGCGGCGCCGGGCTGGTCCATGCCAGGTCGACTGTCCAGCCGAGGCCGGCAAAGGTCGGCGCCCCCGGCTTCAGATGGAACAGCGCCGCCCAGGCCATCACCGGCAGGACCTGGTCGATCGTCCCGCCGTCGAGGTTCACGTGGGTCGAGGCGTGCAGCACGGTGGCGGTGGTGGCAACCCCTGTCGCGGGGGCGGCCAGCACGAACGGCAGCAGGTTGCCAACCGCGTTGACACCGCCACCGCTGACCACGGTCAGCGGGCAGAGGCCGGTGCAGAGGTCGGCGATGGTCAACCCGGTGCCGTTGGGCGGCGGCAGCGGAAGGGCAAGGCCGGGAGGATATGCCGGGGGCACCCAGGCCGCGGGGCCCGTCACGGTGCCGGCGACGGCGGGCGGCCCAAGCGCGGGCCACCCCGATCCGGGCGATACCAGACTGCCGTCAGGATTGAACGTCGGCGCACCCGCGACGGGCGCACCGAGCGCTTGCGTTGCCACGGTGATCGTGCCGCTTGAGCCCACCAGTGCCGCGCTGGCCTCGCCGAACGGGACAGCAAGTGCCGCGGCCATGACGGCATTCGCCGCGAGGCCATGCGTCATCCGCATCGACATGCCCCCTTGCGATGCGCGGACCGTTCCCCCAGCCCGCGATCAGCCGCTCCCCTGCCGGGGAACGGTTTCATATAGCGAAAACATCACGGGAATGCAAGGTTTTGCCGACCCTCGCGCGGCGCGGCGCGGGACTTGCCATCCGCCCACGCGGTCTCGGCGCTGCCGCCACCTCCTCCCGTTGCGCTCCGCGGCGCAAGGAAGCGAGGTCAGAGAGGGGCCGGTGATGGCCAGGCGCCCTCTCGTGCTACGGCCCGGGATCCTCGGTCACAGCACCCCTCTGAACGGGTCCTCGGCGCTTGCCATCGGCTCGGTGAACCACGCCGCCCCGCGCGGGGTGATGAAAATGTGGTCCTCGTGGCGGATGCCGCACTCGCCATAGACCGCGAGTGTAGGCTCGATCGAGCCGCACATCCCGACATCGAGCTTCTGTTCGTTGCCCTTCACGAAATACGGCTCCTCGTGCCCGTCCATGCCGACGCCGTGGCCGACGCGGTGCGGCAGGCCCGGCGTCGCGTAGCCGGGGCCGAACCCGTGCTTCACGATCACCGCGCGCGCCGCATCGTCGAGCGTGCCGCAGGCGACGCCAGGCTTCGCCACCGTGAACGATGCCGCCTGCGATTCCTTCACCACGTTCCACAGGAAATTCTGTCGCTCGGTCGGCTCACCGAATACATAGGAGCGGGTGATGTCAGACGCATAGCCGTGCATGGTCGCACCACAGTCGATCAGCACCACCTCGCCTGGCTCCAGTGCCTTCGGCCGTGGCACGCCGTGCGGAAAGGCACTGTCGGCGCCGAACAGCACGATGCCGAAGCGAAGCCCGGGATCGAAGCCCGCCAGCATGTGCGCGTTGGCGATGAAGCCCATCACTTCCTGCGCGGGTATGCCTTCACGCAGGATGCGGGCGGCACGGGCCTGGATCTTCAGTGTAAGATTCATCGCGTGGCGGATCAGCGCGATCTCGTGCTCGCTCTTGCGCGCGCGCAGATAGGCGCAGACGTCGAAACTGCGCGTGAACCGATAATCGTCACCCACGGCAACCCGCATTTCCCTGGCGGTGAAGAAGCGGGCATGGTCGTCGATTGCCACGGCACCGCGCAGCACCTGCAGATCGCGCAGCGTGGTCGCGAACAGGGCGTATGGGTCGGAATCCTCCTCCCAGCCACGCACCTCGCCGGGAACCAGAATGCTTTCCTTGACCTTCTCGACCTCGAAGGCAGGCGCGATATAGGTCAGCGCGCCGCGCTTGGGCAGCAGGGCGCCGATCGTGCGCTCGCTCTGGCCGTGCTTGAATCCCGCGAGCCAGTGCAGGTTGGTGGTGCCATCCAGCCACAGCGCCTCGATCCCGAGCTCATCCATGCGGGCCTGCGCCATGGCGATCCGGCGCGCATGCTCCTCGGCGCCGATCGGCGGCACCGCGGCGCGTTCGTTGGTGATCGAGGCCAGTTCCGTCGCCGCATCGCTGCCGCCCACGCCGATCGTCATCGCGCCAACTCCGTCTGTCGTTTGAACTCGCCTGGCTCCAGCACCATGCCGAGCCCGGGCAGGGTCGGCACGATCACCGCGCCCGATTCGATCGCAAGCCCCTGCTGCACGACATCGGCCAGCATGGCGTAGCGCGGCATGTAGAACTCGCAGCCCAGCGAGATGTTGCCGGTGGCCGCGATCAGGTGCGCCGCCGCGGCATGCGCGATGGCGCCTTCCCACAACGTGCCGCCATAGCAGGGCACGCCGGCTGCCTCGGCGATCGCGGAAATCCTCCGTGCCTTCAGGATGCCACCGGTCTTCATCAGTTTGATGCTCGCCGCATCCGCCCAGCGCTCGGACGCGCAGCGGAGCATGTCGGCGGCGTCAAAGATGCTTTCGTCGGCCAGCACCGGCACGTCGAGGCGGGCCGAGAGTTCCGCCAGCACCCGTTCGTGCCCGCGCGGGATCGGCTGTTCGATGAAGCCGGGCTTCAGCGCGGCGATCTCGCGCAGGACCGCGGGCGCCTCGATCACCGAAAGCCCCTGGTTGTAGTCCAGCCGTATCTCGGCCGACGGCACCGCCGCCCGCAGCCGTTCGAAGCGCGAGAAATCCTCGGGCGGGGAAAGGAAGCCGGTCTTCATCTTGAAGATCCGGTGGCCGGTCTCGGCCATCGCGCGGGCGCGATCGAGGTCGGCGGCGAAATCGGGATCGGCGATCGAGAACGACAGCGGGATCGTCGCGCGCACCGCCCCACCCAGCAGCTGGTGCACGGGCACGCCAAGGCGCCTGCCCAGGATGTCGAACAGCGCCATCTCGATCGCTGCCTTGGCCTCCGGGTGGCCGGCGAGCGTCTGGTCGCAGGCGGCCATGACGGCGCTGATCGCCGAAGGGTCGGCAGCTTCCAGCACGGGGCGCAGATAGAGGTCGATGGCAGCGGCCGTGCCCTCGGCGGTGCCGCCGAACGGCTCCCACGCCTGCGCCTCGCCCAGGCCCTCGATGCCGTCGCCGGTCGCCATCTGCACGATCACGCGCTTCACCGCACGCGCCACCGCCCCCGAACCCTGCGCGCGCTTCATCGCGATCGGGGTTGCGATCAGCGTCACCGCGATCCGGGTGATCCGGTCAGGCACGCGCCACCCTGCGCGGCGGCACCAGCACCCAGGCCAGCGCCAGGGCGGCAAGCGGCAGCACCAGCCGCAGCCAGTCCGGCAGCACGTGCACGAAGGCCCCGGCAACACCCGCGAGGCCGACCAGGAAGCGCAGCCACACCGGCAGCGTGTCGCGCAGGTAGCCGCCATAGAAGGAGCCGATCGCCGTCAGCGCGGCGGTGAGAAGGGCCGTGCTGAGAACGATCTGGCCGAGCGAACCCGTCAGCATGATCGCCGGGTCGTAGACGAAGGCGAAGCCGACGACGAAGCCGGCGATCGCGAAGCGCACGGCGTGCAGCCCGGTGATCATCGGCGAGGCGCCGGCGATCGCGGCCGCGGCATAGGCCGCGACCGCCACCGGCGGCGTGGCATCGGCCAGCACCGCGAAGTAGAAGATGAAAAGGTGCGTGTTCAGCAGCGGCACGCCCATCTCCAGCATCAGCGGCGCGCCGATCGCGGCGACGATGATGTAGCTGGGCGTGGTCGGAATGCCCATGCCCATCATCAGCACCGTGAACATGATCAGGAAGCACAGCAGCGCCAGCGACCCGCCCGCCAGCCCCTTGATGATGCCGCCGAAGGCAACAACCAGCCCGGTCACGGTCAGGGCGCTGGTGATGACGCCGGCGCCCGCGATCGCGGCGGCCAGCACCGCCATGGTGAAGCCGGCCTGCGCCAGGGTGTCGACCAGCGCGCGCAGGTTCATGCGCGTGGTCGGCTTCAGCAGGCTGATCGCGAACATCGAGACGGTGGCGCAGAATGCCGCGAAATTGCCGCTCCAGCGCTGCATCATCAGCACCACCAGCACGGCGATCGGCACGACCAGGTGGGCGTCCGCCAGCACCACGCGCCAGCCCGGGATGTCCTTCGCCTCCATCGCGGCAAGGCCGAGGCGCTTGGCCTCGAAATGCACGCTGACGAAGATCGCGAAATAGTACAGCACCGCCCCGATCGCCGCGGCAACGATGATGTCGCTGTACGGGATGGTGGTGATCTCGGCCATCACGAACGCCGCCGCCCCCATCACCGGCGGCATCAGCGCGCCGCCGACCGATGCCGCCGCCTCGATCCCGCCGGCGACCGCCGGCGCGTAGCCCAGGTTCTTCATCAGCGGGATCGTGATCGAGCCGGTGGTGACCACGTTCGAGACCGAACTCCCGCTCATGGTGCCGAACAGGCCGCTGGTGATGACCGCGACCTTGGCCGGCCCGCCGGCGTAGCGGCCGGCCGCGGCGGCGCCGAGATTGTTGAACAGCCGCCCCGTGCCGCTGCCCTGCACGAAGGAGCCGAACAGGATGAACACCGCGATGGTGGTGGCGACGATGCCGGTCAGCGGGCCATAGATGCCGCCGACGATCGGCACGATGTACGATGCCTCGACGATGCGCTCGACCGGGAACGGCTTGGTGTTCAGCACGCCAGGCAGCAGGTGGCCGAAATACATGTAGACGAGGGAGGCAACCACCATCCAGGCGAGCGCCGGCGCGACGCTGCGGCGGATGCTTTCCAGCAGCAGCACGATCGCGATCACGCCGAGCCCGTACTGCACCGGCGTCAGGTCATCGACGAACTCCATGCGCGCGTAGATCAGGTTGATGTCGGCGAACACATAGAACGACGGCAGCACCGATACGGCAGCAAGCACGAGGTCGGGCACGCTCGGCCGGTCGGCGGGCGACCGGCCCGGCCGCGCAGGGAACATCACGAAGGTCAGCGGCAGCAGCGTGCCGATATGGAAGCTGCGCATTTCCAGCGGCTCCATGAAGCCGAAGCCGCCCATATAGAGGTGTGCCGCCGCGATCGCCGCCGCATAGAGCGAGACGAGCCACCACAGCGGCCCCTGCAGTTGACGCATCCCCGTTCCCCGGCGCGGGCGTGCCCGCCCCGTCAGGCCGTGCAGCCTGCCTCGGCGTACGCGCGCCGCGCGCCGGGATGCAGCGGCGCACCGGGATACTTGCAGGCCTTGGCCGGGTCGAACGCGGCCATCGAGGGATGGATCGTGCCGAGCCGCGCCTTCGCCGCGATCAGCGACTTGACGATGCGATAGACCGTCTCCTCGGGCACCACGGTGGAGACACAGAGCACGGTGTCCATCGTCGTCACCGGCACGTCGCCATCCTGCATGCCGGGATAGGTGCCCGCGGGGATCACCCCCTGGCTCAGCCCGTGCTTGGCGGAGAGCGCGTCCCGCAGGTCCTGGGGAAAGGCGACGAGGTGGGCCTGGCGCCTGCCGCGTGCGATTTCCATCACCATCGCCGCCGGCTTGGCCAGCGCGACATAGACGTAATCGACCTGGTTGTCGCCGAACGCGGCGGTGAGATCGTTGTAGCTGCCGTGCACCACGCGGCCGCCACCGGCGCGGATCTTCTCGAAACTGGTGCCGTATTCATTGAGGATCTTGGCCAGCACCAGCGTATCGGAACTGCTGGTCTGCGGGCAGCCGATGCGCAGGCCCGGCATGGTCAGGATCGCCTTCATGTCGGTGGGCCCGCCATCGACGCGGCGCAGCATGTGGTGTTCGGTCGGGCTCCAGCCGACGCCGGCGTGGGCCAGGCGGGTGTGCGGCTCGCGGTACGGATCGCGACCCTTGTAGGCATCGGAGACCAGGAAATCGAGGCCCATGCCGAGCTGCGACACGCCGTTGTTCACCCGCGTCGGGTTCGCGACACCACCGCCCGGCACCACCCGGATGATGATGTCGGGGTTCGCCTCCTGCACGATCTGGGCGCAGCCGGTGGTCATGGTGTACCAGCCGCCGCCGAGCGCACCGGCCACCCATTCCAGCGGCGCCTGCGCCGAGGCCGGGCTGACGAAGGGGCGTAGAAGCAGGGCAGCGCCGCCGGCGCCGAGGGCACGACGTGAAATGCTCATGGGGCTCAGCCTCTCCTGCGTTCCAGGGTTCCTTGGCATCGTGCAGCAAGCCCGG
>JADYYZ010000254.1 GCA_020853405.1 Acetobacteraceae bacterium | reverse complement strand
GGACCACTAGAGCTTGACCCGCCTTAGCCGCAGCGCGTTGGCGATCACCGAGAACGAGCTCAGCGACATCGCCGCCGCGGCGACGATCGGGCTGAGCAGCAGGCCGAAGGTGGGATACAGCACGCCGGCGGCCAGCGGCACGCCGGCCGCGTTGTAGACGAAGGCGAACACCAGGTTCTGGCGGATGTTGCGCATCGTCGCCCGGCTGAGGGTGCCGGCGCGCACGATGCCCATCAGGTCGCCCTTCACCAGGGTGACACCGGCGCTGTGCATCGCCACCTCGGTGCCGGTGCCCATCGCGATGCCCACGTCGGCCTCCGCCAAAGCCGGCGCGTCGTTCACCCCATCGCCGGCCATGGCCACCACCTCGCCCTTCTCCCGCAACTCGCGCACGATGCGGTGCTTGTCCTGCGGCATCACCTCGGCCTGCACGTCGGTGATGCCGAGCCGGGCGGCGATCGCCTTGGCGGTGGTGGTATTGTCGCCGGTGAGCATGACGATGCGCATTCCGTCGCGCCGCAACTTGGCCAGCGCCGCCGGCGTCGACTCCTTCACCGGATCGGCGATGGCGATCACGCCGCCGGCCGCGCCGTCGATTGCCACGAACAGTGCGGTTGCGCCCTCGGCGCGCAGTGTCTCGGCGCGCCCGGCGAGCGCCGCGGTGTCGACCCCCTCGTCCTGCATCATGCCCGCATTGCCGAGCGCCACGCGGCGCCCGCCGACCGTGCCGGCCACGCCCTGGCCGGTCACCGAGGTGAAGTCCTGCGGCTCGATGATCTCGGCCCCGCCGTCACGTGCCGCGGCGACGATGGCGGCGGCCAGCGGGTGCTCGCTTGACCGCTCGATGGCGGCGGCCAGCGCCAGCAGCTCGAGCTCGGTGATGCCGTCGGCCGGCACGATCTCGACCACTTTCGGCTTGCCCTCGGTCAGCGTGCCGGTCTTGTCCACCACCAGGGTGGTGACCTTCTCCATCCGCTCCAGCGCCTCGGCCGACTTGATCAGCACGCCGGCGCTGGCACCCTTGCCCACGCCGGTCATGATCGACATCGGCGTGGCCAGGCCAAGCGCACAGGGGCAGGCGATGATCAGCACCGAGACGGCGGCGATCAGGCCGTGGGTCAGCGCCGGCGCCGGCCCCCAGATGGCCCAGCCGATGAACGCCAGCACCGCAACCCCGATCACCGCCGGCACGAAATAGCCCGAGACGGTGTCGGCCATGCGCTGGATCGGCGCCCGGCTGCGCTGCGCCTCGGCGACCATGGCGACGATGCGCGCCAGCATGGTATCGGCGCCGACCTTCTCCGCCCGCATCACCAAGCCACCGGTGCCGTTCACCGTGCCGCCGATCAGCCGGTCGCCGGCATCCTTGGTCACCGGCATGGATTCGCCGGTGACCATGGATTCGTCCACCGCGCCGCGTCCCTCCAGCACCACGCCATCCACCGGCACCGCGTCGCCCGGCCGCACCCGCAGCCGGTCGCCGGCCTGCACATGGGCCAGCGAGATCTCCTCGTCCTCGCCGGCGTCGGTGATGCGCCTGGCGGTCTTGGGCGCCAGGTTCAACAGCGCGCGGATCGCACCGCCGGTCTGCTCGCGCGCCCGCAGTTCCAGCACCTGGCCCAGCAACACCAGAACGGTGATCACCGCCCCAGCCTCGAAATAGACGGCAACGCTGCCGTCCTCGCCGCGGAACCCGGCGGGGAAGGCCTCGGGCATCAGGGTCGCCACCACGCTGTACAGATAGGCCGCGCCGGTGCCGATGGCGATCAGGGTGAACATGTTGAGGCTGCGGTTGACGAGCGAGGCCCAGGCGCGCGTGAAGAACGGCCAGCCGGCCCACAGGATCACCGGGGTGGCCAGCACGAACTGGACCCACGACGATGCCGCGGCGCTCATCACCCGCAACCCCAGCAGGTGGCCGCCCATCTCCAGCGCCGCGACGGGCAACGCCAGCGCGGCGCCGATCCAGAACCGGCGCGTCATGTCGGCAAGCTCGGCATTCGGCCCGGCATCGGCGGTGATCTCCGCCGGTTCCAGCGCCATGCCGCAGATCGGGCAATTGCCCGGCCCGACCTGGCGGATTTCAGGATGCATCGGGCAGGTGTAGATGGCGCCCTCCGCCGCCGGCGCCGCCGGGGCGGATGGCCTGGGTGCCAGGTATTGTTGCGGGTTCGCCGCGAATTTCTCGCGGCACGAGGCCGAGCAGAAATGGAACACCTGTGCGCCGTGCTCGATCCGGTGCCTGGAGGTTCGCGGATCCACCGTCATGCCGCAGACCGGATCGGTCACCATCGGTTCCGCGGCGTCGCCCATCGCGGCACCGCCGCCGCCAGCGCCTGGCGCATCGCTATCGTGGTGGTGGTGGTGGTGATGATGACCGCTCATGCCGTGCTCTCCTGGATCGGGCGTCGCGCCGCAAAGAGGACTTGACACATATACCCCCCATGGGTATTTTTCAACCATGCATGACGCGGCGAAAAAGACAGTCCTGACCCGCCTCCGACGAATCGAGGGCCAGATCGGCGGCCTGCACCGGATGGTGCAGGACGACCGCTACTGCATCGACGTGTTGACGCAGATCAACGCGGTTCGCGCCGCGCTGCATAAGGTGGAGGCGGAGATCCTGCACAACCACGTGGCGCATTGCGTTGCCGACGCCTTCGCCAGTGGCGACGTCGACGGGCAGCGGCAGAAGGTGGCGGAGCTGGTCGACACGATCGGCCGAATGACGAGGTAATCGCGTGCGGATGGCATGGCGGCGCAGTCTGGGCGGGATCGCGGCACTCCTCGGCGTGCTGGCCGTGCTGCTGTCCGCGATCGCGCCCGCCGCGGCGCACCCGACTTCCGACCGGCATCCCGTGCACGCCTTCGCGGCTGCGCCGGATGCGCCCTTGCCGGACTGTCCCCATGGCGACGGCAAGACCTGCTGCCCCGTGTCGGCATGCCCCGCCGTCTCCATGGCATACCCCGTCGGCACAGCATTTGCCGTGGCCTGGGCAGGGATGGCGGTCGCCTTCACCGACCCGGTTGCGGCCGGACATGCCGGCCTCGATGCCCCGCCGCTGACGCCACCGCCCCGCGGGCGTGCCTGACCGGCCCAGCGTTCGCCACCGGCGTTCGCCTGCGGCCGCATACTGAGGCGATACGGCACCCGGGACACGCATCACCGGCGCCGGCTCGCCCCCCCCCCACGGCATCCGACCTGCTCACCGATCAATCGTCGCCGCATCCGCACGCAGCGCGTGCCGGTGCCGGCTGGCGCCCGACCGCGGCATCCCCCGCCGCGACCAGGGAGCCACGGCGATCGCCTTGGGCGCCTGCCTGATGTCGCATTCCACCCAGTCGGCCATCCCACCAGGACTCCATGTCATGACCCTCTCGAAATCCCTCCCACGCCGCGCCGTGCTCACCGCCTCGTTCGCCGTGCTGGCGGCGCGACCCGCGATGGCGGCCGCCACCAGCGGTACCGTCTTCACCGCCGACGAATTCGGCGGATCGGTCAGCGCCCTCACGCTTCCCCAGGGCACCGTCCGCACCGCCCGGCTGCCGGTCGCACCGCACAACGTCGATATCGGCGCCGACCGCGCCAGCCTGCTGCTGGTCGGCACGCCGCCGGGGGGTGCCCATGGCGAAGCTGGCGGCCGTCTGCTCGTGCTGGACGCCGCCGACATCGCCCGCGCGCCGCTGCGGGACATCGCCATCGGGCCGCATCCGGCGCATGTCGTGCCCGACCCCGACGGCATCCACGCCTATGTCACCGACTCCCATGATGGCGTCGTGATGGTGGTGGACCTGCGGGCCGGGGGCATCGTCGCGCGCATTCCCGTCGGCGCCGAACCCCATGGGCTGCGGCTGTCACCGGACGGGACCGAACTCTACATCGCCAACATGGGCGGCAGCGACGTGTCGGTCGTCGACGTGCGCCGCCGCAGCGAGGTGGCCCGCATCCCGGCCGGGCGCATGCCCGCGCAGGTGGCGTTCTCGCCCGATGGGCGCCAGGTCTTCGTCTCGCTGAACGGCGAGGATCGCGTGGCGGCCATCGATCGCGGCACCCGCAAGACGGTGGCGACGGTGCCGGTCGGGCGCAACCCGGTGCAGCTTCAGGTCACGCCGGATGGGCGGTTTCTCCATGTCGCCAACCAGGGCACCAAGGCCGCGCCCGACGAAACCGTCTCCGTCATCGACACCGCCACCCGCGCACCCGTCGCCACCATCATCTCCGGCCGCGGCGCGCACGGCATCGCCATCAGCACCGATGGCGCGCTGGTGTTCGTCAGCAACATGTTCGACGGCACGGTCGCGGTGCTGGACACCGCCACGCGGTCACGCAGCACCGTTCACCGCGTGGGGGCCGGCCCCAACGGCATCGCCTTCCTCCCCGCCGCCTAGCCCACGCCGAGCCGCAATCCTCCAACCAACAGGACAACCACGATGACCCGCACCAGACTGCTTCTCTCGACCACGCTGCTCGCCGCCGCTATCGCAGCCGCGCCCATCGCCCGCCAGGCGCAGGCCCAGCCATCCGCCCCCTCCATGCCAGGTCAAGGCGGGCCCGGTCAGGCGCCAGGCATGGGGATGATGGGCGCCGGCATGGGCGCCATGATGGCCCAGCGCGGCATGCACCGGATGGATGGCGGCATGGGCATGATGGCGCCGGCGCGCATCGAAGGCCGCATCGCCTTCCTGCGCACCGAATTGCAGATCACCGAGGCACAGACCGGGGCGTGGAACGCCTTTGCCGATGTGCTGCGTGCCGAGGCCCGCGGCATGGAAGCCATGCGCGACCGCATGATGGGCGGGCAGATGCCCGGCCGGATGCAAGCCGGCCAGATGCAGCCCGGCCAGATGCAACCGGGGCAGATGCAACCGGGGCAGATGCCGGGCGGGCCGGCCGCCGGCCGCATGATGCCAGGTGGCGGCATGAGGGCCATGCCCGGCGCCGCACTCAGCTTCCCCGACCATGCCGACCGGCGGGTCCAGGTGTTGACCGCCCGGCTCGACGCCGCGCGCGCGATCGCCACGGCCGGCCGCGCCCTCTACGCGGTGCTGACCGACGCGCAGAAGGCGACGGCGGATGAACTTCTCGCGGTGCCGATGCGCGGCATGTAAGCGAAAACGCCTGCCGGTGCAGGTGCCCGGCGCTGCGTTCTGCGCCGGGCACCTGCACGCCGCCATGGGTGATGGTGAGGTGTCAGGCTCGGGGGTGGAGACCGGCGGGCGGGTGCGCCTGCGGCAGCCGAAGGCCGCCGCGCGATCGATGATGGCATTGCTGGGGGAACGCCAGGGCATCATCCCAAGCGATGCATTCGTCCTGTTGTCGATTGCCGGTGCCGTGAGGGTGAACCAGCACTGCTGTACCAGCACTGGCGAACCAGCATCCGATCAAGCGTGCGCGTGGAGTTTCCGCAACCCGATGCCGGGTTCCGCCGTGCGTGATCAAGCCGCGCTCGCACCCGATGTTTAGCCGGCTTGGCGGCATAATTTGGCAACACCCTATTGATCTGCAAGACAGCCTCGCGCTACAGGCATGGATAGGGCGCAATTGTTCGGGCTTACCGCACGCCCCGGCGACACTGCTATCTCGCCAAGGCGCCCGCAAGAAACTGCAGAAGGCAACAATCATGCACAGTTCAAACCGTCGGGTCCGCCGGGGCGCCGCCGCGGCCCTCGTGGCGGCGGGTCTGTTGGCCCTGGCCGCCGCACCCGCGATTGCACAGCCCACCAAGACCCTGCGCGCGACAATGCACGCCGATGTCCGCACGCTCGACCCGTTCTGGACGACGCAGACCATCGCCGGCATCCATGGGCTGATGGTGTACGACACGCTGTTCTCCAGCGACGCGAAGCTGGACCCGCAGCCGCAGATGGTTGAGACGTGGTCCGTCAGCGACGACCGCAGGGTGTACACCTTCAAGCTGCGCGACGGGCTGAAGTTCCACGACGGCTCGCCGGTGACCAGCCGGGACGTGGTGGCCTCGATGGGCCGGTGGGGCAAGCGCGACGGCGCGGGCAAGCAGCTGATGGGCTTCACGTCCTCGCTGACCGCCAAGGACGACAAGACCTTCGTGTGGACGCTGACCGAGCCGTACGGGCTGCTGATCGACATCCTGGCCAAGACCGGCACCTCCATCCCCTTCGTGATGCGCGAGAAGGAGGCAATGGTCGATCCGTTCCAGCAGATCCAGGACGTGGTTGGCTCCGGCCCGTTCGCGTTCAAGCGCGACGAGTGGATGCCGGGCAACAAGACCGTCTACGTGAAGAACCAGGACTACGTGCCGCGCAAGGAGCCCGCCTCCGGCCATGCCGGCGGCAAGGTGGTGAAGGTGGACCGCGTCGAGTTCATCTGGATGGCCGACCCGCAGACGGCGCAGTCGGCGCTGGTGGCCGGCGAGATCGACTACCTGGAGAACCCCGCGCCCGACTTCCTGCCGATGCTGGAATCGAGCCCCGGCGTGACGCTGGCGGTGCATCCGGCGGCCGGCACGATGGGCATCCTGCAGCTGAACCACCTGCACCCGCCCTTCAACAACGTGAAGGCGCGGCAGGCGATGTTCCACATCATCAACATGCCCGACTTCCTGAACACCATCGCCGCGGACAAGAAGCTGCAGACGGTGTGCTATTCCTACCTCGGCTGCGGCGTGGCGATGGAGACCGATGCCGGCAGCGAGCCGTACAAGGCGCCCAAGGACTACAAGAAGGCCGAGGCGCTGTTCCAGGAGGCCGGCTACAAGGGTGAGCCGATCACCATCCTGCACGCCACCGACCACGCCTACATCAACCCCGCCAACCTGGTGATGATCCAGCAGCTGCGCCGCGCCGGCTTCCTGAAGCTGGACGTGCAGGCGATGGACTGGGGCTCGGTGGTGGCGCGCCGCGCCAAGAAGGAGCCGCCGGCGCAGGGCGGCTGGAACATCTTCATCACCGGCACCACGGTGCTCACCTCGTCCAACCCGGTGACCAACACCGCGCTGGGCATGGGCTGCGAAAAGGCCTGGTTCGGCTGGCCGTGCAACGCCGACTTCGAGAAGCTGCGCCGCGACTGGGCCTTTGCGCCCGACATGGCCCAGCGCAAGAGGATCGCCGTCGAAATCTCGAAGAAGGCGTATGAGCAGGTGCCGTTCATCCACTTCAGCCAGTGGCGCAACCCGGTCGCCTACCGCTCCGACCAGATCTCGGGCGTGCTGGTCGTGCCCAGCGTTCCGCCGATGTGGAACATCGAGAAGAAATAGAGCCCGGCACAGCCCTCCTGGCGCGACACGCTGTCTGGCGGCCCGCCTGTCGCGCCAGACAGCGTCTTTCCCTTCCCACCATGACCATTGAGAACCAGACGATGACAGGCCAGTGCCCGGCCCGAACGAATCAGCCCCGGCGCGGCTGCGCGAAGGCCGGGGAGGCGCGTCGATGAGCGCCTACATCCTGCGGCGGCTGCTGGCGACCATCCCGGTGATGATGGTGGTGGCGCTGTTCGTGTTCTTCCTGCTGCACCTGACGCCGGGCGATCCGGCGGCGATCATCGCCGGCGACGACGCCTCGCCGGCCGAGATCGAGGGCGTGCGCCGCAAGCTCGGGCTGGACCAGCCGGTGTGGGTTCAGTTCGGCATCTACATCATGAACCTGCTGCGCGGCGACCTCGGCACCTCGATCTTCTCCAACCTGCCGGTCACCACGCTGGTGATGCAGCGGCTGGAGCCGTCGGTGGTGCTGGCCGTCTCCACCCTGGTGGTGGCCGTCGTGTTCGCCATTCCGATGGGCGTGCTGGCGGCATGGAAGGTGCGCACGGCGGTGGACCGGGTGGTGATGGGCTTCTCGGTGATGGGCTTCGCCCTGCCGGTGTTCCTGATCGGCTACCTGCTGATCTACGTCTTCGCCATCGAGCTGCGCTGGCTGCCGGTGCAGGGCTACCGCCCGCTGTCCCAGGGCGTGGTGGGCACCGCGCGCTCGATCGTGCTGCCGGCCTTCGCGCTGGGCATGGTCTACATGGCCCTGATCGCGCGCATCACCCGGGCCAGCATGCTGGAGGTGCTGTCGGAGGACTATATCCGCACCGCCCATGCCAAGGGGGTGGCCAAGCCCTCGGTGCTGCTCAAGCACGCGCTGAAGAATGCCGCGGTGCCGATCGTGACCGTGATCGGCATCGGCTTCGCGCTGCTGATCTCGGGCGTGGTGATCACCGAGACGGTGTTCAACATCCCCGGCCTGGGGCGCCTGACGGTGGATGCCATCCTGAAGCGCGACTATCCGATCATCCAGGGGCTGATCATCATCTTCGCCGGGACCAAGGTGCTGGTGAACCTGCTGATCGACATCAGCTACACCTTCTTCGACCCGCGCATCCGCTACTAGGACCCAGCGATGGCACCCACCTCCGGCACCGCCGCACCCGCCCCGGCGGCCCTCGCGGGGCGCAAGTCGCCGCTGCGCGTCTGGCTCGGCCGCAATCCGACCATCGTCATCGGCGTGCTGATCCTGGCCACGCTGTTCGTCTCCGCCGTCCTGGCGCCGTGGCTCGCCGAGGACCCGCTGACATTCGAGCCGATCAACCGGCTGAAGCGCCCGTCGGCCGAGTTCTGGTTCGGCACCGACCAGTTCGGCCGCGACGTGTACAGCCGCGTCATCTACGGCACCCGCATCTCGCTGGCCGTGGGGGTGAGCGTGGCGATCCTGGCCACCGCCATCGGCCTCGCGCTGGGCATCGTGTGCGGCTACTACCGCCGCGCCGACGCGGTGGTCATGCGCATCATGGACGGGATGATGGCGATCCCGTCGATCCTGCTGGCGATTGCGCTGATCACGCTGATGCGGGCGAGCCTGACGATCGTGATCGTCGCCATCACCCTGCCGGAGATCCCGCGCGTGGTGCGCCTGGTGCGCAGCGTGGTGCTGACGGTGCGCGCCCAGCCCTATATCGAGGCGGCGATCGGCAGCGGCACGCGCAACCTGGTGATCATGGTGCGCCACATCCTGCCCAACACCATGGCGCCCTTGATCGTGCAGGCGACCTATGTGTGCGCCTCGGCGATCCTGACCGAGGCCGGGCTGTCGTTCCTGGGCGCCGGCACGCCGCCGGAAATCCCCAGCTGGGGCAACGTGATCTCGCTCGGCCGCAGCTTCTTCCAGCTCGCGCCGTGGATCATCTTCTTCCCCGGATTCCTGCTCGCCATCACCGTGCTGGCGATCAACCTCGTCGGCGACGGGCTGCGCGACACGCTCGATCCGCGCATCTCGCGGCGCATGTAGGGCCGAACATGTCATCCACCCTTCCCTCCACCCTGCCGCCGGCCGCGGGCGCGGCCATCCTGTCGGTGCGCGACCTGCGCACCGAGTTCCGCACCCGCGACGGCGTGGTGCGCGCGGTGGACGGCCTGTCGTTCGACGTGGCGCGCGGCGAGACGCTGTGCATCGTCGGCGAGTCCGGCTGCGGCAAGAGCGTCACCGCCCTGTCGGTGATGCGGCTGATCCCCGAGGAGGCCGGGCGCATCGTCGGCGGGTCGGTCAGCTTCGACGGCACCGACCTCGCCGCGCTGTCGGAGAACGAGATGCGGCGCATCCGCGGCAACCGCATCTCGATGATCTTCCAGGAACCGATGACCTCGCTGAACCCGGTGCTGACGGTGGGCGAACAGATCGCCGAGTCGGTGCGCATCCACCAGGGGCTGGACAGCAAGGCGGCGATGGTGCGGGCGGTGGAGATGCTCACGCTGGTGCGCATCGCCGATCCCGAACAGCGGGCGCGGGAGTATCCGCACCAGCTTTCCGGCGGCATGCGCCAGCGGGTGATGATCGCCATCGCGCTGGCCTGCAATCCGGCGGTGCTGATCGCCGACGAGCCGACCACGGCGCTGGACGTGACCATCCAGGCGCAGATCCTGAAGCTGATGCTGGAACTGAAGGAACGGCTGGGCACGGCGATCGTGCTGATCACCCACGACCTCGGCGTGGTGGCCGAGACGGCGCAGCGGGTGATCGTGATGTATGCCGGGCGCAAGGTGGAGGAGGCCACGGTGGAGGAACTGTTCCGCCATCCGCTGCATCCCTACACACGCGGCCTGATGGGTTCGATTCCGCGACGCTCGGCCAAGGGCAGGCGCGGTGCGGTGCGCGCGCGGCTGCAGGAGATCACCGGCATCGTGCCGTCGCTGCGCGAGGCGATTCCGGGCTGCGCGTTCGCGCCGCGCTGCGGCCATGCCGTGGCGCGCTGCCACACGGAGCAGCCGCCGCTGGAAATGCTGCGCCCCGGACACATCACCGCCTGCTGGGAGGCCGCGCGCCTCGCCGCGGCGTCGCCTTCAGGGGAGGCCCCCGCCTTGGAGATCAGGCCATGAGCGCCACCGTGGAGACGCCCGAGGCCGGCGCGCCGCCCCGCCACGGCGAGGTGGTGCTGCGGGTGCGGGACCTGAAGAAGCACTTCCCGGTGCACAAGGGCGTGCTGTCGCGCGTGGTGGGCCAGGTGTATGCGGTTGACGGCGTGTCGTTCGACATCCGGCGCGGCGAGGCGCTGTGCCTGGTGGGCGAGTCCGGCTGCGGCAAGTCCACCGTGGCCAAGACGGTGATGCGCCTGCTGGACCCCACCGCCGGCAGCATCGAGCTGAACGGCACCGACATCACCAAGCTGGACCAGGACGCGCTGCGCGCCTACCGCCGGCAGATGCAGATCGTCTTCCAGGACCCGTATTCCTCGCTCAACCCGCGGCTGTCGGCGGGGCGGATCGTCAGCGAGCCGCTGACCAATTACGGCCTTGCCAGCGGCGCCGAGCTGGAGCGGCTGGTGGCCGGGCTGTTCGAGCGCGTGGGCCTGCGCGCCGATGCCATGGCCAAGTTCCCGCACGAGTTCTCCGGCGGCCAGCGCCAGCGGCTGGGCATCGCGCGCGCGCTGGCGCTGAACCCGCGGCTGATCGTGGCCGACGAGCCGGTCTCGGCGCTGGACGTGTCGGTGCAGGCGCAGGTGCTCAACCTGATGATCGATCTGCAGGACGAGTTCGACCTCGCCTATCTGTTCGTCTCGCACGACCTGGCGGTGGTGGAGCATATCGGCCACCGCATCGCGGTGATGTATCTCGGGCGCATCGTGGAACTGGCCGACAATGCCGGGCTGTTCGGCGAGCCGTTGCATCCCTATACCGAGGCGCTGCTGGCCGCCGCCCCCATCCCCGAGCCCGGCGTGCGGCGCGACCGGATCGTGCTGCAGGGCGATGTGCCGAGCCCGATGGCGCCGCCGCCGGGCTGCCACTTCCATACGCGCTGCCTGTATGCGGAGGCGCGCTGCAAGGCGCAGTCGCCGCCGCTGCTGGAGGTGCTGCCGGGGCATCTCGTCGCCTGCCACCTGCGTCCCGTGGGCGGGCCGTTCCCGCCGCTGGTGCCTGCCGCGCCCGGCTGAACGCGCGGCCGCGCCCGGCCGGCGGCGCTGGTGGGCGGGCGTTGGTAAATATTCCGGTATCGTAACATTTTAGGCGCAGGCTGGCGGGCGTCAGGCGGGGCGATTTTTTCGCGGCGGGTTCGGATACAGGATGAGGCGCGGGCGGCCTTGCGGCAGGAGCGGCAGCAGCTTCGGCAGCGGGGCCGGTTTCGGGCGCTTGGGTCTGGGCGGCTTTTCG
>JADYYZ010000253.1 GCA_020853405.1 Acetobacteraceae bacterium | reverse complement strand
GCGCCGATATGGTCCTCGTGGGCATGGGTGATGACCAGGCCGACCAGCTGGTCGCGCCGTTCGGCGATGAAGCCGGGGTCGGGCACCATGATGTCGACCTCGGGGTTCTGCGAACCGCCGAAGCCCATGCCGCAATCGACCGCGAGCCAGCGGCCGCCGCAGCGGTAGAGATTGAGGTTCATGCCGATCTCGCCGGTTCCGCCCAGGGGCAGGAAGGCCAGGTCAGTGGTTGCAGCGTCCATTCTTTGCCTTCAACTCGTTCGTCATGCCGGGCCGCGGGCGATATTGCCCGCCCGACGGTCATGGGGATGACCGTTGCCGTCGGCCGGGGGTGCGGGTGCCGCAGCTAGACGCGCGCGCGCGCCGGAAATGTCAATGTGCGGGAGTGCCTAGTGCACTGACTCACTCCGATGGTGCAACATGCGTCAGTGCACCAGATTGATTTGGTGGGCCGATTCAGCCGACAGGCTGAAGGGCCTGTCAGCATCGGGCCACTAGTCGGTTTCGGGCAGGCGCGACCGCTCCCGGCTCAATATGGGGGCGGGGTTGCGCGCTGCCAACAGGCGCAGGCCTTCCAGGGTGAGATCGGGGTCGATGATCTCGATCACCGTGGTGCCCTCGGCGAGCAGGGAGGCGAGGCCGCCGGTGGCGACGACCTTCAGCGTGCCGCCGTACTCGGCCTGGATGCGGGCGACCAGGCCCTCGATCATGCCGACATAGCCCCAGTAGATGCCGGACTGCATGGCGGGGACGGTGGAGCGGCCGATCACCGCCTGTGGCCGGCCGATGCCGATGCGCGGCAGGCGGGCGGCGGCGCGGTGCAGGGCCTCGATCGACAGGTTGATGCCCGGCGCAATGACGCCGCCGAGATAGGCGCCGTCGTGGTCCATCACGTCGAAGGTGGTGGCGGTGCCGAAATCGATCACCACGGCGGGGCCGCCATGGCTCTGGTGGCAGGCGAGCGTGTTCAGCAGGCGGTCGGCGCCGACTTCGTCGGGGTTGAAGACCTTGATCTCGAAGCCCCAGTCCAGCGTGGCGTTGGCCACCAGGGGCTCGATCTCCAGCCAGTCGCGGCACAGGCGGCGCAGGTCGTAGAGGGCGGCGGGGACGACGGTGCCGATGACCGCGGCGCTGATCCGGTCCCGCCTCACCCCGGCCTGGGACAGCAGGGTGGTGAGCCAGACGGCGTATTCGTCCGAGGTGCGCTGGGCGTTGGTGGCGATGCGCCAGCGGCCGACCCAGTGGTGGCCGTCATGCACCGCCATCACGGTGTTGGTGTTTCCGGCATCGACGACCAGCAGCATCGGCTCAATCTCCCTGGGGCAGCAGCACTTCGCCGGTGCTGAAGCGGCGCAGACCGCCGCCGCACTCCAGCAACAGGCTGCCGTCGGCATCAAGCCCGGCGAAGCTGCCGGACAGCAGGTCTGATCCCAGCTTCAGGCTCATCGGGCTGCCGGGCTTCTGGGCGTGGCCGAGCCAGGCGGCGAAGACCGGGGCGAAGCCTGACTGCGCCTGCACCGCGCACCAGTGGCCGAGGCGGTCGAGCAGGCGGCGGGCGAAAACCTCGGGCAGCGGAGCCGGCATATGATCGGCGAGGCAGGCGGCGATGCGGTCGGGCAGGACCGGGGCGTGGGCGAGGTTCACGCCGATGCCGGGGATGACCCAGGCCACCCCGCCCTGCCCGTCGCCCTGGCTTTCCAGCAGGATGCCGGCGAGCTTGTTGCCATCGAGCAGGACGTCGTTGGGCCATTTCAGCGCCAGGGTCGGGCCGGGGGGCAGGATCTCGGCGACCGCCTCGGCCAGGGCGAGGCCGGCGAGCAGGGACATGCCGGCGGCGTCGCGCGCGGCCAGGCGCGGGCGCAGCAGGATGGAGATGGCAAGGTTGCCCGCAGGGGTGGACCAGCCGCGGCCGCGGCTGCCGCGCGCCCGGGTTTGGCGGCGGGCCAGCACGGCCAGCCCTTCCGGCTCGCCGGCTTCGGCACGGGCGCGCGCGAGGTCGGAGGTGGAGGGCAGCGCGTCGTGGATTTCCAGCCGCCAGGACAGGCGGCTGGAGGGCGGGGTCAAGGGAACAGCACCTGGGCTGCCGCCTGGGCCGCGGCGACCATCGGGGCGGGGAACAGGAAGAAGAACGTGGTGAACAGCCCGCCGGCGGCGGCGACGAAGGAGAGCGAGGCGGGGCGGGGGTCGAAGGCCGGGGCGGCGTCGTCGAAATACATCACCTTGACGATGCGGATGTAATAGAACGCGCCGATCACGCTGGTCAGCACGCCGATCACCGCCAGGGTCCACATCCCCTCCTGCACGGCGGCGGTGAAGATGAAGTACTTGCCCCAGAAGCCGGAGAAGGGCGGGATTCCGGCCATCGCGAACATGAATATCGCCATCGCCATGGCCATCATCGGGTCGGTGCGGCCGAGGCCGGCGAGGTCGCGCACGCCCTCCACGTGGCGGCCGCGGCGGCGCATGGCGATGATGCAGGCGAAGGTGCCGGCGTTCATGAACACGTAGGTCAGCAGGTAGATCAGCACGCCGCGCACGCCGTCCGCGGTGCCGGCGGCGAGGCCGATCAGCGCGTAGCCCATATGGCCGATCGAGGAATAGGCCATCAGGCGCTTCATGTTGGCCTGGCCGATGGCGCCGAGGGAGCCGAGCAGCATCGAGGCGATGCAGACCAGCACGATCAGCTGCTGCCACTGCGCCAGCTGGTGGCCGAACGGGCCGGTCAGCAGGCGCACCAGCAGCATCATGGCGGCGACCTTCGGGGCCGTGCCCATGAAGGCGGTGACCGGGGTGGGCGCGCCCTCGTAGACGTCCGGGGTCCACATGTGGAACGGCACGGCGGAGACCTTGAAGGCGAGGCCCGCGACGATGAACACCAGCCCCACGGTCAGCCCCGGCGAGATCGCTTCCGGGTCGGCCATGGCGGTGGCGATGGCGTCGAACGACATGCTGCCGGCGAAGCCGTAGACCAGCGAGATGCCGTAGAGCAGCAGGCCGGAGGCCAACGCGCCGAGGACGAAATACTTCAGCCCTGCCTCGGCCGAGCGCCGCTCGTCACGCGCGAAGGCGGCCAGCACGTATGTGGAAAGGCTCATCAGCTCGAGCCCGAGATACAGCGTCATCAGGTTGCTGGCCGAGACCATCAGCATCATGCCGACGGCGGAGAACAGCATCAGGATGGGGAATTCGAAGCGCCGGAGATTGGTGTGCTCGTTGTAGTCCAGCGACATCACCACGGCGAAGGCAACGGCCACCAGGATCAGCAGCTTGGCGAAGCCGGTATAGGCATCCACGGCGAACAGGCCGTGGTAGCCGGTGCCGGGCACGCCGGACAGCACCAGCACGCCGGCCGCCAGCAGGGCGCCGACGGTCATCATCGAGGCGGCCTGGAAGCTGCGTTCGCCGCGCGTCAGCACGCCGAACATCAGGATCGCCATGCCGGCGAGGGCGAGGAAGATCTCGGGGAGCGCCAGTTGCCAGTTCACGGTAGGAGCACTCCCGCCAACCTGGTGGTACTGGCCAGTGCCGCCACGTGGTTTTCGACCATGCTCCGGACCGAGGCGTCCCAGAACACCGAGAAGCTGGCGGGGTAGATGCCCATCCACAGGGTGAGCAGCGCCAGCGGCGCGAAGACGGCGATCTCGCGCGGGCCGAGGTCGAGGATCGACTTCAGGTCGTCGCGGGTGAGGCTGCCGAAGACCACCCGGCGATACAGGTACAGCATGTAGGCCGCACCCAGGATCATGCCCATGCTGCCGAGCAGGGCGAGCCAGAAATTCACCTTGAAGGCACCGACCAGGACGAGGAATTCGCCGACGAAGCCGGAGGTGCCGGGCAGGCCGATCGAGGCCATCGTGAACAGCATGAAGGCGAGCGCGTATTTCGGCATCCGGCTGGCCAGCCCGCCGTAGCGCGCGATCTCGCGGCTGTGGATGCGGTCGTAGACCACGCCGACGCAGAGGAAGAGCGCGGCGGAGACCACGCCGTGCGACAGCATCTGGAACAGCGCGCCGGAGATGCCCTGTTCGTTGATGGTGAAGATGCCGATCGTCACCACGCCCATATGGGCGACCGAGGAATAGGCGATCAGCTTCTTCATGTCGGTCTGCGCGAGGGCCACCAGCGAGGTGTAGATCACCGCCACCACCGAGAGAGTATAGACCATCGGCGCGAAACTGGCGCTGGCATCGGGCAGCATCGGCACGGAGAAGCGCAGGAAGCCATAGGCCCCCATCTTCAGCAGCACGCCGGCCAGGATGACGGAGCCGGCGGTGGGAGCTTCGACGTGGGCATCCGGCAGCCAGGTGTGGACCGGCCACATCGGCACCTTGACCGCGAAGCTGGCGAAGAAGGCCAGGAACAGCCAGGTCTGCATGGCGGGCGCGAACTTGTGCGCCATCAGCGTGGGGATGTCGGTGGTCCCCACCGCATACCACATCGCCAGCAGGGCCAGCAGCATCAGCACCGAGCCGGCCAGGGTGTAGAGGAAGAACTTGATCGCGGCATAGACCCGGCGCGGGCCGCCCCAGACGCCGATGATGAGGTACATCGGAATCAGCACGCCCTCGAAGAACATGTAGAACACCACGAAATCGAGTGCGGCGAACATGCCGACCATCATGGTTTCCATCACCAGGAAGGCGAACATGAACTCGCGCACGCGGCTGCCGATGCTCTCCCAGCTGGCGAGGATGCAGATCGGCGTCAGCGCGGTGGACAGCAGGACGAACAGCACGGAAATGCCGTCCACGCCCATCTTGTAGGTGATGCCCCATTCCGGCAGCCAGGCGGCTTCCTCGACGAACTGGAAGCCGGGATTGGCGGGCTCGAAGCGGAACCACAGCACCAGGGACAGGGCGAACACGATCAGGCTGGTCCACAGCGCGGCCCAGCGCGCGTTGGTGGCGATTTCGGCCTCGGTGCCGCGGATCATCATGATCACGGCGCCGCCGACCAGGGGCAGGAAGGTCAGCAGCGAGAGCAGCGGAAAGCCCGCGGCGTTGAGCGCGTTCATGGCAATGCTCACCGAATGACCAAATAGAGGCTGACCAGCACGACGACGCCGATCAGCATGGCAAAGGCATAGTTGGCGATCGATCCGGTTTGCAGCTTCACCACCCGGCCGACGCCCTGGCCGGTGAGCGCGGCGACGCCGTTGGGGATGCCGTCGATGATGGTGGCGTCGCCGATCTGCCAGAAGTTGCGCGCCAGCGACATGATGGGGCGTATCACGATGCGGTCGTACAGCTCGTCGAAATACCACTTGTTGAGCAGGAAGCGGTACAGCGGGGCGAAGCGCTCGGCGAGCTGCGCCGGCACGCCGGGGGCGCCCATGTACAGCAGATAGGCCAGCGCGATGCCGGCGATGCCGACGACACTGGGGGCGAGGCCGACCCAGGCGGGCAGTTCGTGCATGTCGTGCAGCACGTGGTTGGCCGGGCCGTTGTGGATCGCCGCCCCCCAGAAGTCCTGCCAGTGCTCGCCGATCAGCTGGTGGGCGAAGGTGAAGCCGGCGAGTACCGCGCCGGCGGCGAGCAGCAGCAGCGGCACGGTCATCGAGGCCGGGCTTTCGTGGACGTGGTCCATGGTGTGCTTGTCGGCTCGCGGCGCGCCGTGGAAGGTGAGGATCAGCAGGCGCCAGGAATAGAACGCGGTCAGGAAGGCGGCGATGATGCCGCACCAGAAGCCGTACTGGGCGAAGCCGCCATGCGAGGCATAGGCCGCCTCCAGCACCGCGTCCTTGGAGAAATACCCGGCGAACGGGAACACGCCGGCCAGGGCCAGGCTGCCGACCCACATCATGCTGTAGGTCAGCGGGATCTTCTTCCAGATGCCGCCCATGCGGCGGATGTCCTGTTCGTCGGACATGGCGTGGATGACGCTGCCGGCGCCGAGGAACAGCAGCGCCTTGAAGAAGGCGTGGGTCAGCAGGTGGAAGATCGAGGCCTGGTAGGCGCCGACACCGGCGGCGATGAACATGTAGCCGAGCTGCGAGCAGGTGGAATAGGCGATCACCCGCTTGATGTCGTTCTGCACGCAGCCGACGGTGGCCGCGAACAGCGCGGTGCTGGCGCCGATGAAGGTGACGAAGGCCATCGCGTGCGGGGCGTACTCCAGCAGCGGCGACATGCGCGCCATCAGGAACACGCCGGCGGTGACCATGGTGGCGGCATGGATCAGGGCCGAGACTGGGGTGGGGCCTTCCATCGCGTCCGGCAGCCAGACATGCAGGCCAAGCTGGGCGGACTTGCCGGCGGCACCGATGAACAGCAGGATGCCGATCACCTCGTAGGCACGGAAGCCGGTGCCGAACACGGTGTAGGCGACGGCCTGGTGCTGGCCGACGGCGGCGAAGATGGCGTCGAAGCTGATGCTGCCGAACACCACGAAGACCAGGGCGATGCCGAGCGCGAAGCCGAGGTCGCCGATGCGGTTGACGACGAACGCCTTGATGGCGGCGGCGCAGGCGCTGGGCTTGTGGTACCAGTAGCCGATCAGCAGGTAGCTCGCCAGGCCCACCCCCTCCCAGCCGAAGTAGAGCTGCAACAGGTTGTCAGCGGTGACCAGCATCAGCATGGCAAAGGTGAACAGGCTGAGGAAGCTGAAGAAGCGATACACCGTGCCGTGCGGCTCGTGGCTCATGTAGCCGACGGAGTAGATGTGGATCAGAGTGGCAATGAAGGTCACCATCGCCACCATCACCGCGGACAGCGTGTCGTAGCGCAGCGACCATTGCACGGTGAAGTCGCCGGCGGAGACCCAGGTGCCGAGCGACACCACGCCGGGCGACGCGCCGCCATAGGCCAGGGCGATGAAGGCCGCCACGCCGCAGATTGCGGCCAGGATCATGCACAGGATGGTCACCGCCTGGGCCGCGCGGTCGCCGATCTGGCGGCCGAACAGCAGGGCGATGAGGGAGCCGAGCAGCGGTGCGAAGACCGCGGTTGCGAACAGCATCTGCGCTCAGTCCCTTACAAGAAATCGGACGTGCGGATGAATGCCCGCACGGCCCACGCAACTGCCGAATTGCTGTGTCACGGCATTCATCCGCACGTCCTCAGCCCTTCATCAGCGTAACATCCTCGACCGCGATCGAGCCGCGGTTGCGGAAGTAGATCACCAGGATCGCCAGGCCGATCGCCGCCTCGGCGGCGGCGACGGTCAGCACGAACATCGCCATCACCTGGCCGGCGAGATCGGCCAGCGCCGCGGAAAAGGCAACGAAGTTGAGGTTGACCGCCAGCAGGATCAGCTCGACCGACATCAGGATGATGATGACGTTCTTGCGGTTGAGGAAAATGCCGAAGATGCCCATCACCAGCAGGATGGCGGACACGGCGAGGTAGTGGCCGAGGGGAACCGGCAGCAGCATCAGTGGTGCCCTCCGTGGCTGTCGTCATGGCCGTGACTCCCGGCCATCGGCTCCAGCGCCTTCACCTTGGGGCGCAGGAAGCCCGTCGCCTTGGTGCCGGCGCCACTTTGCATGTCCACCAGCTCCAGCGTGTCTTCCGGTTGGCGGTTGACCTGGGCGGAGATGCTCTGGTGGCGGGAGAAGCTGCGGTCGCGCAGGGTGAGCACGATGGCGCCGATCATGGCCACCAGCAGCACCAGCCCGGCGGCCTGGAACAGCAGGATGTAGTCGGTGTAGAGGATCTTGCCCAACTGCACGGTGTTGGTCACGGCGGGGTCCATGGGTGCCGCGCGCAGGCCGGCCGATTGCGGTGCCAGGGTCCAGCCGCCGAGCACGATGGCCAGTTCGATCAGCAGCACCGCGGCCACCGTGGCGCCGATCGGCAGATAGCGCTGGAAGCCTTCGCGGAGCTGGGCGAAGTTGATGTCCAGCATCATCACCACGAACAGGAACAGCACCGCGACCGCGCCGACATAGACGATGACCAGGATCATCGCCAGGAACTCGGCGCCGGCCAGCAGGAACAGGACGGCGGCGTTGAAGAAGGCGAGCACCAGGAACAGCACGGAGTGCACCGGGTTGCGCGCGGTCACCACCATGCCGGCGGAGACCAGCAGGATGGCGGCGAAGAGGTAGAAGGCGAGGGATGCGATCATCGATAAGGTGCGTCCTGTTCCAGCCGCTTGGCCAGCGCCGGTTCCCAGCGGTCGCCGTTCTCCAGCAGCTTGGCCTTGTCGTAGAGCAGTTCCTCGCGGGTTTCGGTGGCGAATTCCAGGTTCGGGCCCTCGACGATGGCATCGACCGGGCAGGCTTCCTCGCAGAGGCCGCAATAGATGCACTTGGTCATGTCGATGTCGTAGCGCGTGGTCCGCCGGCTGCCGTCGTCGCGCGGCTCGGCCTCGATGGTGATGGCCTGGGCCGGGCAGACCGCCTCGCACAGCTTGCAGGCGATGCAGCGTTCCTCGCCATTGGGGTAGCGGCGCAGCGCGTGTTCGCCGCGGAAGCGCGGGCTGAGGGCCTGGCGCTCGTACGGGTAGTTGATGGTGGCCTTCTTCTTGAAGAAGTATCTCAGGGTCAGCGCCATGCCGGTGGCGAGTTCGCCAAGCAGCAGGCTGCGCGCGGTGCGGTCGAGGAATGCCATGGCGATTTCCTATACGGCCTTGGGCAGCCAGCCCATGGCCAGCAGCACGCCGGCCACCAGCACCAGGTAGAACAGCGAGAAGGGCAGGAAGACCTTCCAGCCCAGGCGCATCAGCTGGTCGTAGCGGTAGCGCGGGAAGGTGGCGCGGACCCAGACGAAGACGAACATCACGCAGCAGATCTTCAGCACGAACCAGATCGGGCCGGGGATCCAGGTGAACGGCTCGATCCCGAACGGGGCGAGCCAGCCGCCGAGGAACAGGATGGTGGTCATCGCCGCCATCAGGAACATGTTGGCGTATTCGCCGAGGAAGAACAGCGCGAAGGACATCGAGCTGTATTCGACGAAGAAGCCGGCGACGATCTCGCTCTCGCCTTCCGGCAGGTCGAAGGGCGAGCGGTTGGTCTCCGCCAGGGTGGAGATGAAGAAGATGATCGCCATCGGGAACAGCGGGATGACGAACCACACCGTCTCCTGCGCCTTCACGATGGCGTTCAGGTTCAGCGAGCCGGCGCACAGCAGGACGGTGACGATCACGAAGCCCATCGAGACTTCGTAGCTGACCATCTGGGCCGCCGAGCGCATGGCGCCCATGAACGGGTATTTCGAGTTCGATGCCCAGCCGGCGATGATGATGCCGTAGACGCCGAGCGAGGAGATGGCGAACAGGTAGAGGATGCCCACGTTGATGTCGGCGATCGCCCAGCCATCGGCCACCGGGATCACCGCCCAGGCGATCATCGCCAGCGAGAAGGTGAGCATCGGTGCCAGCAGGAACAGGAGGCGGTTCGCCCCGGTGGGGACGATCGTCTCCTTCATCAGCATCTTGATGGCGTCGGCGAAGGGTTGGAACAGGCCGAACGGGCCGACCACATTGGGGCCGCGGCGCAGCTGGATCGCGGCCATGATCTTGCGCTCGGCGAACGTCATCATCGCCACCATCACCAGCAGGGGCACCAGGATCGCCAGCGCCTTGGCCACGGTGAGGATGGTGTAGCCGACGGGGTGGTTGAACAGGAAGTCGATCATCTTCCCTACTCCGCCGCCGCGGCGTGCGCCTGGGGCGCGAAGGTGGCGGTGCATTCGGCCATCACCAGGCTGGCGCGGCTGATCGCATCGGTCTGGTAGTAGTTGGCGATGGTGGTCGCGAACGCCGTGGCCGACACTGCCGCCGGGTCGCCGGCCGGGCCGGTGGGGTCGGTGCAGCCGAAGCGGGGCAGGATATCGACGCGGGCGAAGACCGGATTGACCGCTTCCAGCCGGGCACGCAGGGCGTCGATGCTGTCATAGGGCAGGGTTTTTCCGACCACCGCGCTGAACGCCCGCAGGATGGTCCAGTCGGCGCGGGCGTCGCCGGGCGGATAGACCGCCAGCTGGCCGCGCTGCACCCGGCCTTCGGTGTTGACATAAGTACCGTTCTTCTCGGTATAGGCGGCACCGGGCAGGATCACGTCGGCGCGCGCGGCACCGCGGTCGCCGTGATGGCCCTGGTAGATCACGAAGGTGTTGGCGCCGATCTTCGCGGTGTCGAACTCGTCCGCGCCCAGCAGCCACAGCACGTCGACGCCGCCGCCGAGCATGCCGGCGAGGCCCTTGGCGCCGGGTCCCGGGAGAAATCCGAGATCGAGGCCGCCGACGCGGGCGGCGGCGGTGTGCAGCACGTTGAAGCCGTGCCAGTCGGCCGCCAGCATGCCGGTCTCGGCGGCCAGCTTCCAGCAGGCGGCCAGGATGGCGGCGCCGTCGGGCCGCGCCAGGGCGCCCTGCCCCACGATCAGCATCGGCTTCTTCGCCGCCGTGAGCGTGGCGATGAAATCGTTGCCGGCCAGCGCGGTCGGCGCGGCGCCCAGGTCGGTGGCGGGATAGGTGAGGTCGGCGACGGGACCGATCGAGGCCACGGCCAGTCCGCCGGCCAGCCAGCGCTTGCGGATGCGCGCGTTCAGCAGCGGCGCCTCGGTGCGCGGGTTGGTGCCGACGAGCAGGATGGCGTCGGCCTCCTCGATGCCGGCGATCGAGGTGTTGAAGGTGTAGAAATCACGGCGGGAGACGTCGGTGTCGGCCCCGTCCTGGCGGCAATCGAGGTTCTGCGAGCCGAGGGCGGCCATCAGGTCCTTCAGCGCCAGCATGCTCTCGGCATCGGCGAGGTCGCCGGCGATGGCGCCGATGCGGTCGCCCGGAAGGGCGCGGGGTGAATCGCCGGGGATGCCATTCAGTTTCGCGGCGATGGCGGTGAAGGCTTCGTCCCAGCTTGCACGGACCAGCTTGCCGTCGCGCTTGATCCAGCAGCTGTCCAGGCGGCGGCGGCGCAGCCCGTCGATGGCGAAGCGCGACTTGTCGGCCAGCCACTCCTCGTTGACGTCCTCGTTCACCCGCGGCAGCACGCGCAGCACCTCGGGGCCGCGGGCGTCGACACGGATCGCCGCCCCCACGGCATCGAGCACATCGACGCTGTCGGTCTTCTTGAGTTCCCAGGGCCGGGCGACGAAGGCATAGGGCTTGGAGGTCAGCGCGCCGACGGGGCAGATATCGATGATATTGCCCGATAGTTCCGACGTCAGCGCCTGTTCCACATAGGTGCCGACCTCCATGTCCTCGCCGCGCGCCGTCGCACCCAACTGCGCGGTGCCGGCAATCTCGGCGGCGAAGCGGATGCAGCGCGTGCAGTGGATGCAGCGCGTCATCACCGTCTTGACCAGCGGCCCGAGGTTCTTGTCCTTCACCGCGCGCTTCGGCTCCAGGTAGCGCGATGCGTCGCCGCCATAGCCCACCGACTGGTCCTGCAGGTCGCATTCGCCGCCCTGGTCGCAGATCGGGCAATCCAGCGGGTGGTTGATCAGCAGGAACTCCATCACCCCCCGCCGCGCCCTGACCACCATCGGCGTGTCGGTGTGCACCACCATGCCGTCGGCGACCGGATAGGCGCAGGAGGCGAAGGGCTTGGGCGGCGCCTTCTCGATCTCCACCAGGCACATGCGGCAATTGCCGGCGACGCTCAGCCGCTCGTGGTAGCAGAACCGGGGAACTTCCTTGCCGGCGGCCTCGCAGGCCTGCAGCACGTTGCTGCCGGGCGGGACCTCGACCTCGATGCCGTCGACGGTGACCTTGACCATGGTCGCTTACTCCGCGGCCATGCGGGCCGCACCCGCACGCGATTTATAGGCCTGGATGCGCTCCAGCATCACCGGGCGGAAATGCCGGATCAGGCCCTGGACCGGCCAGGCGGCGGCGTCGCCGAGGGCGCAGATGGTGTGGCCCTCCACCTGCCGGGTGACCTGCTCCAGCGTGTCGATCTCCTCGGGCTCGGCGCGGCCCTGGACCATGCGGTTCATCACCCGCATCATCCAGCCGGTGCCCTCGCGGCACGGGGTGCACTGGCCGCAGGACTCGTGCTTGTAGAACGCCGAGAGGCGGGCGATGGCGCGGATGACGTCGGTGGACTTGTCCATCACGATGACCGCCGCGGTGCCCAGGCCGGAGCGGACGTCGCGAAGACTGTCGAAATCCATCAGCACGGTGTCGCAGATGCTCTTGGGCAGCAGCGGCACTGAGGCGCCGCCGGGGATCACCGCCAGCAGGTTGTCCCAGCCGCCGCGCACCCCGCCGGCGTATTTGTCGATCAGCTCGTGCAGCGGGATGCCCAGCTCCTCCTCCACGTTGCACGGCTTGTTCACGTGGCCGGAGATGCAGAACAGCTTCGTGCCGGCATTCTTCGGCCGGCCGAGGGCGGAGAACCAGGCGGCGCCGCGGCGCAGGATCGCGGGCGCGACGGCGATGCTCTCGACGTTGTTCACGGTCGTCGGGCAGCCGTAGAGCCCGACGGCGGCCGGGAAGGGCGGCTTGAGGCGCGGCATGCCCTTCTTGCCTTCCAGGCTTTCGATCAGCGCGGTTTCCTCGCCGCAGATATAGGCGCCGGCCCCGCGATGCACGTAGCAGTCGAAATCCCAGCCGGAGCCGCAGGCGTTCCTGCCGATCAGCCCGGCTTCGTAGGCCTCGTCGATCGCCTGCTGGAGGTGGACGGCCTCGTTGTAGAACTCGCCGCGCACGTAGATGTAGCAAGCATGGGCGCCCATCGCGAAGCTGGCGAGCAGGCAGCCCTCCACCAGCTTGTGCGGGTCGTGGCGCAGGATGTCGCGATCCTTGCAGGTGCCGGGCTCGGATTCGTCGGCATTCACCACCAGGTAGTGCGGTCGGTCGCCGATGGTCTTGGGCATGAACGACCATTTCATGCCGGTGGGGAACCCGGCGCCGCCACGCCCACGCAGGCCCGAGGCCTTCATCTCCTCGACGATGGCATCGCGCCCGCGTTCGATGATCGCCTTGGTCCCGTCCCAGTCGCCGCGGGCGCGGGCGCCGGCCAGCCGCCAGTCGTGGATGCCGTACAGGTTGGTGAAGATGCGGTCCTGGTCGCTGAGCATCGGGCTATTCCGCCTTCGCGAAGGTCAGCGTGGTCAGCGTCGTCGGCCCGCCCTCGGGCGCCGAGGTCTGGCGGCCGGACATCGAGCCGGGCGTGGGGATCTCGCCGCGCTTCAGCGCTTCCAGCAGCGCGCGGGTCTTCTCGGCGTCCATGTCCTCGTAGAAATCATCGTTCACCTGCAGGATCGGCGCGTTCACGCAGGCGCCGACGCATTCCACCTCGGTCATGGTGAACAGCCCGTCCTCGCTGATTTCCTTCCAGCCCTTCAGCCCGGTGACGTCGCGGCAGGCGGCCACCACCTCATCGGAGCCGCGCAGCCAGCACGGCGTGGTGGTGCAGAGCTGGAGGTGGAATTTGCCGATCGGGGCGAGGTTGTACATCAGATAGAAGGTGGCGACCTCGTAGACCCGGATCGGCGGCATCGCGAGGACGCGGGCAATCTCGTCCATCGCCTTGATCGGCACCCAGGCGCTGCCGGTGGTGCGGCCCATCTGGCGCTGCGCCACGTCCAGCAGCGCCAGCACCGCGCTGGCCTGCTTTCCCGGCGGATACTTGGCGACATGCATCGCGATCTCCGCCTCGCTCGCGGCGTCGAAGGCGAAGCTGGCGGGCTGCACGAAGGCGGCGGGTGCGTTCTCGGCCATCGGGATTACCTGTCGATCTCGCCGAACACGACATCGAGCGATCCGATGATCGCCACGGTGTCGGCCAGCATGTGCCGCTTGCTGAGGAACTCGGTCGCCTGCAGATGGGCGAAGCCGGTGGGGCGGATCTTGCAGCGATACGGCCGGTTGGTGCCGTCGGCCACCAGATAGACGCCGAACTCGCCCTTGGGCGATTCGACCGCGGTGTAGGTGGCGCCGGCCGGCACGTGGTAGCCCTCGGTGAACAGCTTGAAGTGGTGGATGAGGGCTTCCATCGACCGCTTCATCTCCGCGCGCGGCGGCGGCGAGATCTTGTTGTCCAGCACCTTCACCGGCCCCGGCTTCATCTTCGCCAGGCACTGCACGATCATCGCAGCGCTCTCGCGCATCTCGGCGATGCGCATCAGGTAGCGGTCGTAGCAGTCGCCGTTGCGCCCCACCGGCACCTTGAAGTCGAGCTGGTCGTACATCTCGTACGGCTGCGCCCGCCGCAAATCCCACGGCACGCCGGAGGCGCGCAGGCACGGGCCGGCGAAGCCCCAGGCCAGCGCGTCCTCGGGCGACATCACGCCGATATCCACGGTGCGCTGCTTCCAGATGCGGTTGTCGGTCAGCAGCGCCTCGAGGTCATCGATGAACTTCGGAAATCCCTGCACCCATTCGCCGATCCGGTCCTCCAGCCCCGCCGGCAGATCGCGGGCCACGCCACCGGTGCGGAAGTAGTTGGCATGGAATCGCGCGCCGGAGGCGGCCTCGTGGAATTCCAGCAGCTTTTCGCGTTCCTCGAAACCCCACAGCGCCGGCGTGATGGCGCCGACATCAAGGGCATACGTGGTCAAGTTCAGCAGATGGTTCAACACGCGGGTGATTTCGCTGAACAGGGTGCGGATCCATTTGGCCCGCTCCGGCACCGCGATGCCCAGCAGCTTCTCGGTGGCCAGCACGAAGGCGTGCTCCTGGCTCATCGGGCTGACGTAATCCAGCCGGTCGAAATACGGCAGCGCCTGGATGTAGGTCTTGTATTCGATCAGCTTCTCGGTGCCGCGATGCAGCAGGCCGATATGCGGGTCGGCGCGTTCGACGACCTCGCCTTCCATCTCCAGGATCAGCCGCAGCACGCCATGGGCGGCGGGATGCTGCGGGCCGAAATTGATCGCGTGGCTGTCGATCTCGACGGTCTTCGTCTCGGTGG
>JADYYZ010000252.1 GCA_020853405.1 Acetobacteraceae bacterium | reverse complement strand
TCGATCCGGTGCAGCGAGACGACGAGTTCCGGCTCCGCCTTGCGTGCGCGGAGGTCGACCAGCGCGACCGTGCCGCCGGCGAGCATCATCCTGCCCGCGGCCTTCGGTTGCGTGAGCAGCTGCGCCAGTTCGTCGAGCGAGCCTGGCATGGTGAGATCGAATTCGGCGTACATCGCGTCCCCCGACTGGTTCCGGTGTGCGGCTCAGACGTCCCAGCCGCCGTCAACGGCGATGTGCTGGCCGGTGATCTGGCGGGAATCCTCGCTGGCAAGGAACAGCACCGCGTTGGCGACGTCCTGGCCGTTGGTGACGCGCTTCAGCGCCATGTCCTGCACATATTCCTCGTACACCTGCTCGACCGTCCAGCCGCGCACCTTGGCCTTGCCCTCGCACAGCCGCATCATACGCGGCGTCTCGACGATGCCGGGGCAGACCGCGTTGACGTTGATGTTGTGCTTGCCGAGCTCGAGCGCGACCGTGCGGGTGATGCCGCGGACCGCCCATTTCGAGGCGCTGTAGGCGGTGCGCATCGGATAGCCGCGCAGCCCCGAGGTGCCGGAGATGTTGACGATCTTGCCGGCGCGCTGGGCGATCATGGTCGGCGCGACGTGCTTGATCGGCAGGAAGGTGCCGCGCTCGTTGGCGATGATCACATAGTCGAAATCCTCGACCTTGATGTCCTGCACCGGCGTCTCGATCGGCCCGGTCACGCCCGCGACGTTGACCAGGATGTCGACGCGGCCACCGAAGACGGAAAGCGCCTTGGCGACCATCGCCTTCACCTGCGCCTCGTCGGTGACGTCGCAGGCGATGACATGCGCCTCGCGCCCGAGCTTCTTCACCTCGGCGGCCACTTCCTCGAGTGCGGCGACGTCGCGGGCGGTGAGCAGGAGGTCGGCACCCTCGCGCGCCAGCGTCGTGGTGATGGCAGCCCCCATGCCCTTCGCTGCGCCGGTGACAATCGCCTTGGTGTTGGCAAGTTTCATGGCAGGTCGCTTTCTCCGGTATTTCCGATAACTGGAAAAAAGTTATTGATTTCCGGATACAATGTGCCAATATCGAAAGCATGTCAAGCCGAAGTTGCAGATTTCTCGCGCCGGGTCGGCGCAGAGGCGAAAGCAGGAACCCAGCGATGCGATCGGTGCGGCGATGACGGACCAGGTCGCGGATACCCCGCTCGCGCGGTATTTCCGCCTGGTCGAGGCGGTGGCTGCGACGGCGGAGGGGCTGGGGCTCAGCGCGCTCGCGGCTTCGGTCGGGCTGCCGGTCGGCACCACGCACCGCCTTGCCGCAGCACTCTGCGATGTCGGGGTTCTGGCCCGTCAGGATGGCAGCAAGGTCTATCGGCTCGGCGGGCGGATGACCCGGCTCTGCCATCTCGTGCTGTCGCCCGGTTCGGTCGAGGCGCTGGCCAGGCCGATCCTGCGTGACCTTGTGAGCCACCATGGCGAGACGGCCTATCTCGCCCGGCTTTCGGGTGGCATCGTCGAATCGATGGCGATGGAGACGCCGCAGGCGGACGGGCAGGCGTATGTGCAGCCCGGGCGCATCATGCCGTTCCACGCCTCGGCCGCCGCCAAGGCGATCTTCGCCTTCCAGCCCGCCGAGGCGATCGAGAGGCTGCTCGCCGGGCCGCGCGCGCGATTCACCCCGGATACGCGCATCGGTGCAGACGAGATCCGCGCCGAGTTCGCGCGGGTGCGGGCCGAGGGCTTTGCCGTCTGCGACAACGAGCTCGACCCTGGCGTGCTGGGATTCGCCGCCCCGGTCGAGATCGGCCGCCTTGGCGTTGCCTTCGCGGTGGGGCTGGTCGGCCTGTCGGCACGCCTGCGCCAGCAGCCGCGCGCTGCCATCCGCGACAGCCTGCAGCAAGCGGGCCGGCGGATTTCCAGCCAGATCGGCCTCGCGCTGCCCCCCGAGATGTGACGCGGTTGGCAGGGTCCAGGCGGTGCATAGAGTGTTCCTGGGATCCAATAAGAAATAACGCATTTTATCTGGATCAGCCCAGGTGTGATCCTTGCGCCGCCTGAAGTTTACGTCCGCATCCTCGATCGCGGACCCGGCGCGGAGAGTAACGGATGACAGCCTCCTGGCTGATGGGGATCGATATCGGCGGCACCTTCACGGATGTCGTGGCGCTGGAAGCGGCGACCGGCGCGGTGCGGACCGGCAAGGTGCTGAGCCGGACCGACCCGGTCGATGGCATCATCGCCGCGTGCGGCGCGGTCGAGCTCGAGCTCGCCGACGTGTCCGGCGTCATGCATGGCACCACGATGGCGACCAACGCCATCGTCGAGGGCCGGCTTGCCCCGACCGCGTTGGTCGCCACCGAGGGCTTCTCGGGCGTGCTCGACATCGGCCGGCAGAACCGGCGCGAACTCTACAAGATGGCGGTGACGCCGCGGCCGGAGGCGCTGGTGCCGCCGGCCCGCCGGCTTGAGGCGCGCCAGCGGATGGATGCGGCAGGCGAGGAAATCGTGCCGCTGACCGACGCCGAGATCGAGCGCCTGGCGCGGTCGGTCAAGGCGATGGGCGTCGAATCCGTCGCGGTCTCGCTGATCCATTCCTATCTCAACGGCGAGCACGAGGAACGCATCGGCGAGGGCCTGAAGAAGGTCGTGCCCTATGTCGCGCTGTCGCATCAGCTCAACCCCGAGCCGCGGGAGTTCGAGCGCACCAACTCGACCGCGATGAACGCGGCGCTGATGCCGCTGGTCGCGCGCTACCTGGAGCGCCTGGTTCAGCGGATCGGCTCGCAGACCGCACTGCACATGTTCCATTCCGCCGGCGGCATGGCTTCTGCGGCCTCGATCGCGTCCCGCCCGCTCGCACTTGCCCTTTCCGGGCCGGCGGCGGGTGTCGCGGCCGCCGCCGCGGTCGCGCACCGGCTGGGCCTCGGCCACGTCATCTCGTTCGACATGGGCGGCACGACCACCGATGTCAGCATCATCGTCGGCGGCAAGGCGCAGATCGACAGCAACCAGCGCATGGCCGGCTATCCGATCCGCCAGATGATGGTGGCGGTCGAGACGATCGGCGCCGGCGGCGGTTCGATCGCGCGGCGCGACGGCACGGCGGTGCGCGTCGGCCCCGACAGCGCCGGCGCCTCGCCGGGGCCGGCCTGCTACGGGCTTGGCGGCACCCAGCCGACGGTGGCGGATGCCAATATCCTGCTCGGCTACATCGAGGACGGCCGCATGCTCGGCGGCACGGTCCGCCTCGATGCCGCCAAGGCAGCGAAGGCGTTCGAGCCGCTCGCCACCGCGTTCGGGACAAGCATCCACGAGGCAGCGCTCGGCGTGCGCCGGGTCGCCAACTCGAACATGGCGCGTGCGCTGCGGCGGGTGACCGTCGAGCACGGCGTCGATGCGCGCAACTGCGCGCTTCTGGCATTCGGCGGCGCCGGCCCGATGCACGCCGTGTCGCTCGCGCGCGATTTCGCCATTCGCCACGTCATCGTGCCCCGCTTCTCGAGCGCGTTCTCCGCCTTCGGCTGCATCACCGCCGACATGCGCTACGCCGAGCAGCGGCCCTTGCACATGCACAGCCGTCGCTGGGACGTCGCGGCACTGCGCGAGGCCGTAGAGCGGACCGCCGCCCGTCTCGAGCAGCCGCTGATCGAAGCCGGCACGCCGCGCGAGAGGCTGCGGGTCGAGGTCACCGGCCTGCTGCGCTATCTCGGGCAGAGCGACGCGGTCGATGTGACGCTCGCGGCACCCTACGATCTCGCGGCCATCGATGCCGACTTCAAGCAGACGCACGATCGCCTGTACGGCTTCTTCACCGACGAGCCGTGGGAGATCGACACGCTGCGCGTCACCGTATCGGCGCCGTCGATGCAGGACGCGACCCGCTTCCGCCACGACCAGGAGGCGACGGCGACCGACCCGGTCGTGGTGCGCAAGTGCTGGTTCGAGGGCGCGGTCGAGCTCGACACGCCGCATTTCGATCGTGACCGCCTGCCGCCCGGCTGGAAGGTCGCCGGCCCCGCGATCATCGAGGACGCATGGTCGACGATCGTGGTCGATCCCGGCGCGACCGCCTCGGTCGACGACGCCGGGCACGTGCATATCGTCGTGGAGCTGCCCCGCCAATGACCAGCACAACAATGACCAGCAAGCCCGATCCGTTCACCATCGAGGTCATCCGCAACGCGCTGACGGCGATCGCGGAGGAGATGTCGCTGGTCATCATGCGCTCCGCGCGTTCGCCGCTGCTCCGCGAGGCGGGCGACCTGTCCTCGGCGCTGACCGACGCCGCGGGCGGCCTGATCGCGCAGGGGCGCGACATTCCGGCCCATCTCGGCATCATGGGCTCGACCGTGCAGGAGTTCCTCAAGCGCGTGCCGGTCTCGAAGCTGCAACCGGGCGACGTCTGGTTCCTCAACCTGCCGGAGGTCGGCGGCAACCACCTGCCCGACGTGAAGGCGATCCGGCCGGTGTTCGCCGAAGGCGCCGTCCAGGCGTTCGCGGTCAGCCTGGCGCACTGGGCCGATGTCGGCGG
>JADYYZ010000251.1 GCA_020853405.1 Acetobacteraceae bacterium | reverse complement strand
GCAGGCTGCGGCAAAACAGAGCTGGAAACGGGAGACGACCATGCGCCACCTCGCCGCCGCCACCGCTGCCGCCCTGCTGGCGGCATCCACGCCGGTCTCGGCCAAGACCTTCGCCTGGAGCTTCAACGCCGATGTGCAGACGCTCGATCCGCACAGTTCGAACAACACCTTCACCAACGCCTTCGCCAACAACATCTACGAGGGCCTGACGCGGCACAACGACCGGATCGAGATCGAACCGGCGCTGGCCGAGCGCTGGGAACTGGTGAACCCCACCACCTGGCGCTTCTTCCTGCGCCGCGGGGTGAAGTTCCACGATGGTGCCGACTTCGACGCCGACGACGTGGTGTTCACCTGGCAGCGGCTGAACACGCCCGGCGCGCTCGCCCGCCGCGTCATCGGCGACGTCAAGGACGTGCGCAAGGTCGATTCCCACACGGTCGAGTTCATCACCGAGAACCCCAACCCGCTGCTGCTGACCGCGCTTACCCATTTCTTCGTCATGGACAAGGGCTGGAGCGAGGCGAACCACGCCGCCGTCGCCGCCAACCTGCAGGACCAGCGCGAGAGCGGCGCGGCGCGGGCCGCCAACGGCACCGGCCCGTTCCGCCTGGTCAGCCGCGCGCCGGATGAGCGCACGGTGCTGGCGGTGAACCCCAGCTGGTGGGACCGCCCGCAGCACAACCTGACCGAGGTGACATTCCAGCCGATCCGCAGTGCTGCCACCCGCACCGCCGCCCTGATCAGCGGCGCGATCGACGCCACGGTGGAAATCCCGATCCAGGACATCCCGCGCATCGAGGCCTCGCCGGCGCTGAAGGTGGTGCAGGGGCCGGAGCTGCGCACGATCTATTTCGGGTTCGACCAGTACCGCGACGAGCTGCTGTATTCCGACGTCAAGGGCAAGAACCCGCTGAAGGACATCAGGGTACGGCGCGCGATCTACCAGGCGATCGACATCGAGGCGATCCGCCGCACCGTGATGCGCGGCAATTCCTGGCCGGCGGGCATCCTTGCCTCGCCCTTCCTCACCGGCGCGCCCGCCGACCTCAACACGCGCATCCACCCCTTCGACCCCGAAGCGTCGAAGCGGCTGCTGGCCGAGGCCGGCTACCCGGACGGCTTCTCGCTCGGGCTGTCGTGCCCGAACGACCGCTACGTGTATGACGAGCGCATCTGCCTTGCCGTGATCGGCATGCTGGCCCGCGTCGGCATCAAGGTGCAGCCGCAGATCGAGCCGCTCAACGTCTGGTCGCGGCGCATCAACGGCAACGACCTTTCGATGTTCATGATCGGCCATGCCGGCCTGCCGCAGGCCGACGCGCTGGCCACCCTGCTCGATGTCGTGCACAGCAGGACCGCGACCGAGGGCGGGCTGAATGCCGGGCGCTATTCCAACCCGGCGATCGACAGGCTGATCATCGAGGCCAGCCGCGAGACCAGCCAGGAACGCCGCTTCGCGCTGATGCACGAGGCGTTCCGGCTGGAGCGCGAGGACATCGCACACGTGCCGCTGCACCAGCAGCCGATCGTCTGGGCCGCCAGGCGCAACATCGATCTGCGCCAGGGACCCGACAACCGGCTCCGGCTGTGGCACGTGACGGTGAATTGAGGGAGGAGAACCGAGGTGGCCGACCTTCTGATCCGCGGCGGCTTCGTCGTCACCATGAACCCCGATCGCCAGGTGATCGAGGATGGCGCGGTGGCGGTGCAGGGCGATCGCATCATCGGCGTCGGCAGCACGGCCGCGATGAACCAGCAGCACCCCTCCCGCCACGTGATCGAGGCGAACGGCAAGGCCATCCTGCCCGGCCTGATCGACGGCCACAGCCATGCCGGGCACGGCCTGATCAAGACCATGGGCGGCGGCGATTCCGATCGCTGGTCGGAGGTGTGCGAGCAGGTCTACACCGTCGCCTCGACCCCTGATTTCTGGCGGGCCGAGGCGATGCTGGCCGCGCTCGAACGGCTGAAGTTCGGCGTCACCTGCGGGGTCTCGCTGCTGGGCGGCGGGGACGCGATCATGCGCACCGACGACCCCGCCCACGGCGAGGCGCATGCCTCGGGCTATGCGCAGCTGGGCCTGCGCGACATCATGGCGGTCGGCCCCACCCGGCCGCCGCACCCGCGCACCTATGCGCGCTGGGACGGCATGGCGAAGACCGAGTATCCGGTCACGTTCGAGCAGCAGCTGGAGACGATCGGCCTGCTGCTCGAACGCTGGCACGGCGGCGCCGGCGGCCTGATCCGGGTGGCCACCCTGATGCCCACATTCCACGACGGCGAACATCCGGACCGCGACCTTCCGCTCAGCGAACGCCAGGGCCGTCTGGTGCGCGAGCTCGGCAGGAAGCACGGCACGCTGTTCCACCAGGACGGCCACCGCAGCGGCTCGCTGGCCCGGGCCGAGCAGCTCGGGCTGCTCGGTGCCGACGCCACCATGAGCCATTGCACCGAGCTCACCGAAGCCGACATCGAGGCGGTGGTGCGCACCGACACGCGGATCGTGCACAACCCCTCGGCGATCGCCTCGGTGCGCGGGCGCTGCCCGGTGCCGGAATTGCTCGATCGCGGCGTCACCGTGATCATCGGCAGCGACGCCACCGCGCCCGACCGCAGCGCCGACATGGTCCGCCACATGTTCATGGCGATGCGCTACCACCAGCGGCATTTCCGCGACCAGCACGTGATGCCGCCCGGCAAGGTGCTGGAGATGGTCACCATCGATTCCGCGCGCGCGATGGGGCTGGAGGCGGAGCTCGGCAGCCTGGAGGCGGGGAAGAAGGCCGACATCATCACCGTCGCACTCGACGAACCGCACCTCTATCCGCCGAACATGCCGCTCTATCGGCTTGCCTGCTTCGCCGGTGGCGGCGACGTGCGCGACGTGGTCTGCGACGGGCGGCTGCTGATGCGCGATCGCCAGCTGATCTACGCCGACCAGAAGGCGATCCTCGACGAGGCCGCCCGCCAGACCGCGCTGATGCTGGAGCGCACCGGGCTTTCGCACCTGCTGGCGACGCCGGAAGGATTCTGGGGGCGGTCGCGGTACTGAGGCTGCCGCCGCACCGAAACTGATGGAAGCCTGGGTCCCCGTCACCATCACGGCGGCGCTGTTCCAGTGCTGGCGCACCGCACTCCAGCAGCGGCTGAAGGGCCAGCTCGGCACCGAGGCCGCGGCCTTCATCCGCTTCCTCTACGGCGCGCCGGTCGCGTTCCTGCTGCTGCTGCTGCTGATGCTGCGGCCGGCCACGCAGCTGCCCGAATGGGGATGGGGTTTCGTACTGGTCTCGGCGCTCGGCGGGCTGTTCCAGATCGTCGCCACCAACCTGCTGATCATGGCGTTCGGCTACCGCAACTTCGCGGTCGGCACCGCCTATTCCAAGACCGAGGCGCCGCAGGCAGCGGTGATGGCGTATTTCCTGCTGGACGAGACGCTGCGGCCGCTGGGCTGGCTCGGGCTGCTGGTGGCGCTCGCCGGTGTGCTGGTGCTCAGTCTCGCCGCCACGCGACTGACCGCGCGCGACCTGGTGCGGGACAGTCTCCAGCCGGCGGCGCTGTGCGGCATCGGCGCCGGCTTCCTGTTCGGCCTCAGCGCCATCTGCTTCCGCGCCGCCAGCACCGGGCTGGAGAGCGGCGATGTGATGCTGCGCGCGATCTTCACGCTGGCGCTGACCAACACCCTGCAGACACTGATGGCCGGCGTCTGGCTCGGCTGGCGCAAGCCCGACGATTTCGTGCGCGCCTTCACCACCTGGCGGCAGTCGGCGCGCGTCGGGCTGCTGTCGGTCGGCGGCAGCACCTGCTGGTTCACCGCTTTCACGCTGGCACAGGTGGCACCGGTGCGGGCGCTGGGCCAGGTCGAGCTGCTGTTCACGCTGGCGTTCAGCCGCTTCTACCTGGGCGAACGCCCCACCGCGAGCGACATCCTGGGCACCGCCCTGGTGGTGGTCGGGGTGCTGGGGGTCGTGCTGGGAAAGTGACCGCGCTCACCCGCGACTCCCCGCCCGCCAGCGCATGCTTGGCCGGTTCCGAAGGAGAACGGCCGCATGCGCAATCCCCTCGTGCTCCTGCTCCGGATGGTGGCGCCCGTTGCTGGCCTCGTCGCTGGCCTCGTCGCTGGCCCCGCCCTTGCCGACCCGCCGGCGCATCCCGCCCTTGCCGCCTGGGCTGCCGCCTGGGCAGGCAACGATCCGGCCGGCATGGCCCGGCTCTATGCCCCCGGTGCCGCAGCCTGGACCGCGCAGTCACGGGTGCAGGCGGTGGATGGCCCGACGCTCGGCTACGCGCTCGCGCGCGAGGCGGAGAGCGCCACGCCGCGCGCGCTGACCTTCGCGCGCCACGCCTGGCGCGAGTATGGGCGCATCGCCGTCGCCTCGGGGCTGGCACTTGCGCACCCGCCCGGCGCGAACGATGCGGTGGTGCCGGTGGCACTCCGCTTCACCCTGGTCTGGATCGCCACCGACGGCGGCTGGCGCATTCTCGACCAGCACCTGTCGATGCTGCCGTTCGACGACGAGTAGTGCGTGATCGTCGGAGGCGGAATCGCCGGAGACGGGATCAGCCCGCGAACATCCGCGCGATCGCGGCGGGGTCGACCGCCTCGATCGTCGGCGGCTGCCATTTCGGGTCGCGCGTCTTCTCGACCACCTGGGCACGCACGCCCTCCAGGAAGTCGGGGTGGCGGGTGACGCTGCGCGTGAGTGCCAGTTCGGTGACGAGCGCCTGGCGGAGCGTCGCGGCCGCGCCCCGGCGCATCACCTCGAGGCTGACGAAAAGCGAGGTCGGCGAGGCAGCCCGAAGGGCCGCGAGCTGCGCCCGTGCCCAGTCCGTATCCTCGGCCTCCAGCGCGGCGACGATCGCGGGCACGCTTTCCTTGCCGAAGCAGCGCGCGATCGCGGCACGGGTCGGCGCATCGAGCGTTTCCGGCGCCGGCCCGGCGGTGCGCGAGGCCAGTGCCGCGATGCCGTGCCGGGCCAGCGCCCCGGCGAGCTCGGCAAGCCCGGCGCGGGGCACGAAATGGGTGGCAAGTCCGGCGGCGAGGCAGTCGCCGGGGCCGAGCCTGGCCGAGACCAGCGCCGCCCAGATGCCGATGCAGCCGGGCAGGCGCGGCATGAACCAGCTGGCGCCGATATCGGGGAACAGCGCGATCGTGGTCTCCGGCATCGCCATCACCGCGTGCTCGCTCACCACCCGGTGGCTGCCATGGATGGAAAGCCCCATGCCGCCGCCCATCGAGATGCCGTCGATCAGGGCCACGAAGGGCTTCGGGAACTCGGCGATCGCCTGGTTCACCGCGTATTCGGCGGCGAAGAACGCCTCGGAGGCGGCGAAATCGCCGGCAAGCGTGTTGGCGCGGATCAGGCGCACATCGCCGCCGGCGCAGAAGGCGCGGCCGCCCGCGCCCTCGATCGTCACCAGGCGCACCGCCGGATCGGCGCGGAACCGCTCCAGCACGGCGCCGATCGCGCGGATCATCGGCAGGTCGAGCGCATTCAGCGCCTTCGGCCGGTCGAGCACGATCCGCCCGACGCCCCCTTCGGCGGTGGCCCGCACCGTCATCGCGGCAGCCTCGCTCATCGGCACCCCGTCACCAGACCCGGCGCGCGGTTAGCATCATGCGCGCGGCCGGTAAACCGCGTAGGCTCACGCCCCCATGAGCGAGCCGATCGTGCGTTTCCGGTCCGTCAGCAAGACCTATGACGGCGTCACCGAGGCGGTGCGCGGGCTTGATCTCGACATCCTGCCGGGCGAGTTCCTGACGCTGCTCGGCCCGTCGGGGTCGGGCAAGACCACCACGCTGATGATGCTGGCCGGGTTCGAGCCGCCAAGCGCGGGGCGGATCCTGATCGAGGGCCGCGACATGGCGAGCGTGCCGCCGCACCGGCGCGACCTCGGCGTGGTGTTCCAGCACTTCGCGCTGTTCCCGCACATGAGCGTCGCAGAGAACGTCGCCTTTCCGCTGTCGGTGCGCGGCGTGCCGCGCGCCCTGCGCGCGCGCCAGGTGGCCGAGGCGCTTTCCATGGTGCGGCTCGATGGCCTGGGTGCCCGCCGGCCGGCGGCACTTTCGGGCGGCCAGCAGCAGCGCGTGGCGCTGGCGCGCGCGCTGGTGTTCCGGCCCGCGATCGTGCTGATGGACGAGCCGCTCGGCGCGCTGGATCGCCAGCTGCGCGAGGAGATGCAGAGCGAGATCCGGGCACTGCACGACCGGCTCGGCATCACCGTCATCTATGTCACGCACGACCAGGCCGAGGCGCTGACCATGAGCGATCGGATCGCGGTGTTCGACCACGGGCGCCTGCTGCAGCTGGCGACACCGCCGGTACTGTACGAGGAGCCGGGCAACGCCTTCGTCGCCCGCTTCATCGGCGAGAACAATTTCCTGCCGGTCGAGGTGCTGGGGCTTGCCGAGGGGATGGCGCGCGTGCGGCTTCAGGGCGGGCGGGAGCTCGAGGCGATCCCGGGCGAGAGCGTGCGGGCGGGCCAGCCCGGCTGGCTCGCGATCCGGCCGGAGCGGATCGCGATCGCGCCGGTGCGGGCCGAGGATCTGTCGCCGGCGGCACTTCCCGGCAGGATCTCGGAAACCGTCTATCTGGGCGATTCGGTGCGCGTGCGCGTGACGCTTGCCGACAACGTCTCGGCGGTGGTGAAGCGCCCGATCGCCGCGGCCACCGCGGCACTCGCGCCCGGCGCCGAGGTGGCGGTGGCGTGGGAGCCCGAGCACGCCCGCCT
>JADYYZ010000250.1 GCA_020853405.1 Acetobacteraceae bacterium | reverse complement strand
TGTGCCCAGCGGCAGACCGGCTGCGGCTTGAAATACTGCTCGGTGATGCGCCAGCGCGTGCCGAGGTCGCCCCACAGGTCGGCAACCTCGGGTGCATCGACCGTGATCGCCGGCGCGCCGGTGAACCCGCCCCTGGCCAAATAGGCGGCGGCAACGCCCGACAATGCGCCCCAGGCCGAACCATCCTTGACCATCGTCGGGTGGTCGATGCAGCGCATCATCTGGCTGCGCGGGCCGTGATATTCGGCGATCCCGAGCGCCTCGCGAGTCATCGCGTGGGAAAGCTTCAGCAGGCGCGCCCCCACCGCGGCGCAGGCAAGCGCATTCCATGCGCCCGAGGTGTGGTAGTCGCAGGCCGTGCGGTGCAGCGCGATGCCGGCCCGGATCGCGATCTCGTAACCCATCACCAGCGTGGCGAGCAGCTCGGCGCTGTCACAGGCCGGGGCATCGGCATCCGCGAACGCAAGCAGCGCCGGCAGCACCGCGACGCCGCTATGGCCCTTGGTCAGCGGGTGCCCGTCGTGCGAATCGAACGAGTCGATCGTGGCGGCACCGGCGAACGCGACCCCGGCCGCGCCGGCGCGCCTTCCATCGAACAGCAGCCGTGCCCCGCCCGCATTGCTGCCCAGCTGCTGGGCCGCGAAGTCATGCGCGATTGCGGAAAGCCGCGTCGCCCTGCCCGCGGCCGCGACGCCCACCAGGTCGAGCAGGCAGGCGCGGCCAAGGGCTGCGACCTCGGCCGGCAGGTCGCGCGCATGAAGCCCATGGATGAAGCCGGCCACATCGCCGCCCTGAACCGTGGCACCGGAACGCACCAGGATATCCATCAAACACTCCTTTCCGCGGGCGGGGCCAGGCGACCAGGGCTGACGCGGCGCGAGCACATCGTGCGCACGCATTTACCATCGCCGGGGACGAACCTGCGATAGCCAGGCATCTTCAGCCGTGGCGACCCGATACCGGTTCGCGCGGCTGTGGCGGCACGAGTGAGCAAGGCCTCAGCTGTCCAGCCAGATGCCGTTGCACTCGATATATTGCGTCGGGTGCATTCGGAAACCCTTCATCCGGCGGTCGCAGAAGGTGAACACCGAGCGGAACAGTGGCTGCACCAGCGGCCCGTCCTCCTGCAGGATGGTCTGCAGGCGCAGCATATGCTTGCGCCGATCCTCCAGATCGACCGTTGCTTCGGCAACATCCAGCACGCGGTCGAACTCGGCGTTCGAGAAGCCGGACTCGTTCCACGGCACGCCAGAACGATAGGCAAGTGCCAGGCACATCACGCCGAGCGGGCGATGCGACCAGTCGCCGCAGGCGAACTTCGCGGTGTTCCATACCCGGTTCCATTCCGGCGAGGGCAGCACCTCCAGCCGGGTGCGGATGCCTGCCTCCTCCCACTGGCTGGCCAGCACCTGCGCGACATCCTTGGTCCAGTTGTTGCTGACCGTGAACGGGATCGGAATGTCGAGGCCGTTCGGATGGCCGGCTTCGGCCAGCAGGGCGCGGGCACGCGCCAGGTCGCGGCGGAATGGCGGCATCGGCGCGTAATCCGGATGCACCGGCGCGACATGATGGTGTTCGGCGCGCGAGCCGATCTCGCCGAACGTCACCTCGGCCACCTTGTCGTTGTCGACCGCGTAGCGCATCGCGCGCACCACGCGGATATCGTCGAACGGCGGCACCGGGTGCATCCGCGCGTGCACGGTGGCGCCGGTCTTCACGACATAGAAGTCGAGGTTGGGAAGGCGCTTCAGCGCCGGCATCGCGGCCGGGCCGACCGCGACGATGCTGTGGATCTGGCGCGAGGCGAGTGCCGCGATCTCGGGGCCGGGCTCGTCGCCAAGATCGACGAAGATCGCCTCATCCACGAACGGGCCGGTGCCCCAGTAGCGCCGGTTGGCGCGCAGCACGGCACGCCGGGTGACCTCGTACTCCACCAGCTCGAAGGCGCCGGTGCCGTTCATGCCGACGCCGAATTTCCCGCCTTCCTCGGGGTCGATGATGCAGGCGGGATAGTGGAACAAATGCTCGGGCACTGCCAGCTGCGGCGCCTTCAGGTTCAGCCGCACGGTGAAATCATCGACCTTCTCGATCGCGCTCGCATCCCAAAGCCGCGAGACCATGCGCGGCCTGCCGGCGGCGTCGCGTTCCTCGCCCGGCACGTCGGTGATCATGTAGCCCTTCATCAGCCCGAGCATCGAGGAGCCGACACGCGGGTCGAGCATGCTTTTCAGGTTCCACACGACGTCGTCGGCGGTGAATTTCCTGCCGTTGCGCCAGCTCACGTCACGGCGCAGTTTCAGGGTCCATCTGCGAAGATCCTCGCTCGGCTGCCAGCCTTCCAGCAGCATCGGGCGGGTGATGTTGTCGGGGCCGGTGTTGGTCAGGTACTCGACCGTCTGGCGCGCGAGGTTGCTGGCCGGCACGTTGCCCAGCCGGTGCGGATGCGCGATCTCGCGCACCCGCGCGCTGAGGCGAAGCGATCCGCCCCGCTTCGGCGACATCTGTGCGGCGGCCGGGGCGGCACCGACGAAGGCGTAGGAAGCAGCGGCGCCGGCGCCGAGCAGCGTCGCGGTGCGCAGGAACTCGCGCCGGTCGCACCGCCCTTCGGCGAACAGCGATCGCAGAGTTCGAAGATAGGGATGCTCCTGTTCGCCAGACATCACTGCCTCCCGGGTCGTCTGCACGCGGCAGGTCGTTCTCGGCGGAATCATCGGCATGCCGGCGTGCCGCCGCCACCTGCCCATGCCTGCACGAGGCAAGCACGGAACGGACGGTGCGCGCAAATGACAGCGGCCGCCCCGGCCTGTCGCTGGACCGATGCGCGATCCTGCGTCTAGCCTTTGCGCGACATGGCCCGCCTGGTGCTGTACCGGCTGCTGAACGCGACGATCTCGATCGTGCTGGTTTCGATCGCGATCTTCCTGCTGTTCGAGTTCTCGCCCGAAACCGTCGCGGCCGAGGCGCTCGGCCAGTACTCCACACCGGAACAGCGCACGCTGTGGCTGGAGGCACACGGCTATCTGGCACCGCTGCCGGTGCGCTTCGTCGACTGGGTCGCGCGCTGCCTTCGGGGCGAGTTCGGCATCTCGCGCGTGTTCGCGGCCCCGGTGGCCGACGTGCTGTGGCCACGGCTCGGCGCGTCGGCGCTGCTTGCCGGCTGCTTCTTCGCCGTGCTGATCCCGCTTTCGCTCACGCTTGGCGTGCTTGCCGGCGTGCGCGAAGGCAGTTTTGCCGATCGGGTGATATCGCTGGTCTCGATCATCAGCACCTCGGTGCCGCCCTTTGCCAGCGCCGTGCTGCTTTCCGCCCTGTTCGTGTTCTCGCTGGCCTGGCTGCCGGGAACAAGCGCGATGCTGGACGGATTTTCGTGGCGCGAGCTGGTGCTGCCGGTCGCGGTGCTGGTGCTGTACGATTTCGGCTACCTGGCCCGGATCACGCGCGCATCGATGGCGGATGTGATGCGCACGCCCTACATCCGCACCGCCACCCTGAAGGGCATGCCGCCCGCCCGCATCATCCTGCGCCATGCGCTGCGCAACGCGATGATCCCGCCCTTCACCGTCATCATGTTGCAGGTGAACTGGCTGATCGGCGGTGTGATCGTGGTCGAGTTCTTCTTTGCCTACAAGGGGTTCGGCTCGCTGATCCTGGAGGCATCGCTGGGCCAGGACCTGTTCCTGCTGCAGGCCTGCACTGCGGTTTCCGTGCTGATCGCGGTCGGCACCCAGACACTGGCCGACATCGGCTATGGCGTGCTCAACCCCCGCATCCGGATCGCGCGCTGACGATGCGCTCGGCGCATGCGATGCTCGGCGAAAGCCGCGTGCTGGCCGCCGGCTGGCTGATCGTGCTGTTCTGGATCGCGGTCGCGGTGGCAGCGCCGCTGCTGGCGCCGTTCGGCCCCAACGCGACGCTGTTGCCGATGGCGCTGCCGGGAGAGCGCCTGCCCGATGGGCGGATGCTGCTTCTGGGCGCCGATCATCTGGGCCGCGACATCCTCTCGCGCCTGATCTGGGGCGGGCGCACCGTGCTGATCTTTGCGCCGCTGGCGACCCTGTGCGCCTATGCGGTCGGGGTCAGCGCCGGGCTCCTCGCCGGCTATCGCGGCGGCTGGATCGACGAGCTGCTGTCGCGCGCATCCGACATCGTGCTCGCCTTCCCGGTGCTCGTGCTCTACATCGTGATCATCCAGCGCTTCGGCGCCTCGGCGCTGAACATCGTGGTGGCGGTGGTGATCACCAGCAGCCCCGGCATCATGCGCCTGGTGCGGGGCGTCGTGCTGGAGCTCCGCAGCCGAGCCTATGTCGCCGCGGCCGAGATGCGCGGCGAACCGCTGAGTGGCATCCTGTTCGTCGAGATCCTTCCCAACGCGCGCGGGCCGCTGATCGTCGATCTTTGCCTGCGGCTCGGCTATGTCACGATCACCATCGGCACGCTGGGCTTCCTTGGCCTCGGGCTGCCGCCGCCGACACCCGACTGGGGCGGCATGATCAGCGAATCACGCCACTTCGCGCTGGTATTCCCGCACATGGTGGTGTTCCCCTGCATTGCGGTCTCGTCACTGGTGCTGGGCTTCAACCTGATCGCCGACGGGCTCCGCGAAGTGTCGCTGAGGGACTGAGCGATGGCGGCGCCGCTCCTTGGGGTCGAGGACCTCTCGATCTCCTACGCGACCCGCGGCGGCGAGGTGCCGGCCGTGGCGCGTGTGTCGTTCGCGCTTGCCGCGGGCGAGAGCCTCGGCCTGGTCGGCGAATCCGGCTGCGGCAAGTCGACCATCGCGTTCGCGCTGATGCGGCATTTCGGCGGCGGCGGGCGGATCACCGGCGGGCGCGTGATGTTCGACGGCGCCGACATGGCGGGACTTTCCGCCGCGGCGCTGCGGCGGGTGCGCGGCGGTCGCATCGCCATGGTGTTCCAGGAGGCGATGGCCGCGCTCAATCCCTGCATGACCATCGGCGCGCAGCTCGGCGAGGTGCTCCGCGTGCACGCCGGGCTCTCCGGCGCGGCCGTCCGTGCCCGTGCCGCCGCGATGCTCGATGATGTGCGCCTGCCCGATCACGACCGCGTGCTGCGCGCCTTTCCCCACCAGCTGTCCGGCGGCCAGCAGCAGCGGGTCGTGGTCGCGATGGCGCTGCTTGCCGAGCCGGCGCTGCTGCTGCTGGATGAGCCGACGACCGGGCTTGATGTGACGGTCGAAGCGGAGGTCGTGGCGCTGATCGCCGAGCTCAGCCGCCGGCGCGGCACTGGGCTTCTCTACATCTCGCACAACCTGGCGCTCATCGCGCAGGTCTGCGGCCGCATCGCGGTCATGTATGCCGGCGAGATCGTCGAGGAGGGACTGACCGCGGAGGTTCTGGGCCGGCCGCTGCATCCCTATACGCAAGGGTTACTGCGCTGCCTGCCGATGGCAGGCGCCGACAAGCATACGCAGCCCCTGCTGGCGATCCCCGGCAGCATCCCGGCACCTTCCGACCGGCCAGGCGGCTGCTGGTTCGCGCCGCGCTGCCGCCATGAAGTGCCCGGCCGCTGCGACCAGCGCCATCCGGAACTGGCCCGGATCGGCCCGTCGCGCGCCGTGCGCTGCCTTCGCCACGCCGAGATCGCCGATGACCCGCCGGCGCCCGCAACGCCGGCTGCCGGCGACGCCGGGCGGACGGGCGATGCAGTCGAGGTGATCGATCTCACCAAGGAATTCGCGGTCCCGCGCGCGGGCCTTGCCGGACTGTTCGGCAGAACCGCGCGCCTCCGCGCGAACCGCCAGCTGACCTTCACCGCGCCGGCCGCCCGGACACTTGCGATCGTCGGCGAGTCGGGATCGGGCAAGACGACCTTCGCACGCATCCTGACCGGGCTCGAGCGCGCGACCTCGGGCAGCATCACCGTCGGCGGCGACGATTTCGCGCAGCTGCCGGTGACCCGCCGCACCCCCGCCCAGTGCGCGAAGATGCAGATGGTGTTCCAGAACCCGGACGAAACGCTGAACCCCAGCTACCGTATCGGCTGGCAGATCATGCGGGTCGCGCGCCGGCTTCTGGCGGGCCGGCGTGCCGAGGCGGCGGCGCGGACCGAGGCGCTGCTGCGCGAGGTGCGGCTGGCCGCCGACATTTCCGGCCGCAGGCCGCGCCAGCTGTCGGGCGGGCAGAAGCAGCGCGTGGCGATCGCCCGCGCCTTCATCGGCGAGCCCTCGATCGTGGTCGCCGACGAACCGGTCGCCGCACTCGATGTCTCGGTGCGCGCGGCGGTGATCGACGTGCTGATGCAGGCACAGCAAAGCCGCGGCACCACGCTGCTGCTGATCAGCCATGACCTGGCGCTGGTGCGCTACGTGGCCGACCAGGTGGTAGTGCTGTATCGCGGGCGGCTGATGGAAGCAGGACCGGCGGCGCGTGTCTTCGCGCCCCCCTTCCACCCCTATACCGCCGCGCTGCTGGCCGCGGAGCCGCGCCTCGACAAGGTTGCGCCGGCGGCGCCGGCGACGCCCGCCCGCCAGCCGGATGCCCTCGATCCGGAGCAGGGATGTCCCTTCCTGGCACGCTGCCCGATGCGGCTCGACGATCGCTGCGCCCGCGAATTCCCGCCCGAACAGCTGGGTCCGGATGGCCACCGCATCGCCTGCCACCGCCCGCTTGCCGAGCTGATGCAACAGGAAATCCCATGATCGAAAGCAGCATGCTGGCCAGCCGCACCGAGGTTGCCGGCACCCGCGCCGTGGTCACCGGCGGCGACCCGGCCGAAGCCGCCGCGGGCATCGCCATGATCGAGGCAGGCGGCAACGCCATCGACGCGCTGGTCGCCGCCGCCTTCACCGGCTTTGTCGTCGAACCGGCGCAATGCGGCCTCGGCGGCTACGGCCATCTTGCCCTGTTCAGCGCGCGCGACAACGCGTTCGTCACCATCGACCACTATGTGCGCGCACCATCCGCCGCGCGCCCCGACATGTTCCCGGTCGATCCCGCAAAGCCGATGAAGTACTACGGCTTCCCGCACACGCAGGCGATGCGGGCCGAGCAGGGCTGGCTCGCCCCTGCCGTGCCGGGTGCGGTTTCCGGCCTGTGCGCGGCGCACGCGATGTTCGGCCGGCTGCCGCTTGCCCAGGTCCTGGAACCGGCGATCGCCGCCGCCGAGGCAGGGCTTCCGGTGAGCTGGCAGCTGCTGCTGGTGATCGCGGAACGCTTCGAGGCGATCAGCGCCATGCCGGCGCTCGCTTCCTGGCTGCTGCGCGACGGCGCGCCACCGACGCCGCCGGGCCAGCAGGGAGGCGGCGACCGGCTGGACTGCACCGACCTTGCGCGCACGCTTCGCCGCATCGCCGCCGAGGGCGCGCGCGGCTTCTACGAGGGGCCGGTTGCCGCGGCGATCGCCGCCGCATGCCGTGCCGGTGGCGGCATGATTTCCGAGGCCGACCTTGCCGCCTATCGCCCGCGCATCCTGCACGAGACGCCGGGCGGCTATCGCTGCATGAACTACATCACCGGCTACGACCAGGTGGGCAGCGAGGCGCTGAACATCCTCTCCGCCTTCGATCTTCCGCAGTTCGGCCGCGACAGCCTGCAGTTCCGCCACCTGGTGGCCGAGGCGTTGGCATGCGGCTTCGTCGACAGCATGACGCACTATGGCGATCCGGATTTCGAGGCAGCCCCAGTGCAGGGGCTGGCAAGCCCGGCATTCGGCGCGGCCCGCGCCGCCGGGCTATCGCTCGATCGCGCGCTTGCGCGCCCGGTCGCACCGGCCGACCCCTGGCCGTTCGAGGAATCGGCCGCACGGCCGGCGCGCATCGCGACCGAACCCGGCAGCGCCCGGTTTTCCGGCACCAGCCAGATGGCCGCCGCCGACAACGAGGGCAACATGGCGGCGCTGATCACCAGCCTGACCAGCGGCTTCGGTTCGCTGGCGCTGGTGCCGGGCACCGGCATCGTGCTGAACAACGCGATGCAGAATTTCGATCCGCGGCCGGAGGCGATGAACTGCATCCGGCCCGGTAAGATGCCGATTTTCGCGGTCCCGGCACTGGTTGCGACCCGCGACGGCGCGGCGTGCTTCGCCGGCTGCGGCTCGGGCGGGTACCGCATCACCAGCGGCGTGCTGCATGCCTTCCTGCACACGCAGGATTTCGGCCTTGGCCCGCAGGCGGCCATCGACGCGCCGCGGGTGCATTGCCAGGGCAAAGCGACCTTCGTCGATGCGCGCATTTCCCGCGCCGTGCGGGATGGCCTCGCAGCACTCGGCCACGAGGTGGTGGTGCAGGCCGACAGCCCCGGCCTGAACGCATTCGGGCGCGTCAACGCGATCACGCGCGATCGGCCCGATGGCGTGCTGCGCGGCGGCAGCGGCCCTGCCTGGGCGAGCGCCGCCGCGGCACTCTGATGCGCCCCGGCGCGGTGACGCTCGGTCGTACGCCGATCGCGGGCACGAAGGGAGCGGTGGCGGCAGGCCACCAGCTGGCAGCCGAGGTCGGAATCGATGCCATGCGCCAGGGCGGCGGCGTGGTCGATGCGGTAATCGCCGCCGCGTTCGCATCGTTCGTGGTCGAACCGCAGATGTGCGGCATCGGCGGCCACGGGCGGATGTCGGTCTGGATCTCGGGCCAGGCGCAGGCGGTCGGCATCGATCACTTCATCCGCGCCCCCGCCGGCGCGACCCCCGACATGTACCAGGGGGCGCTGGCCAGGCAGGGCGGCAGCGCGGGGCGGATCGACACCACGGGCCACCTCGCGGTCGGCATCCCTGGCGCGATTGCCGGTCTGGAAACAGCACACCGGAAATTCGGCCGGCTGCCCTGGCCGGCGCTGGTCGATCCCGCAATCGGGCTGGCGCGGCAGGGGATTTTGGCGGAGGCGCCGCTCGTCGCCGCGATTGCCGCCCGTGCCGCCGAGATCAGCCGGTTCCCCGACGCCGCATCCTGGCTGCTTCCCGATGGACTGCCGCCACGGCCGACCCAACCGGGCCGACCCGGCCACCGCTTCGATCTCTCGGCGCTGGCAGGAACGCTCGGGATGATCGCGGCGCAGGGTGGTGCGGCCTTCTACGAAGGGGCGCTTGCTGCGGCGATCGCGCGCGCGATGGGGGCGGGGGGCGGCCTCGTCGATGCGTCCGATCTCGCCCTCTACCGCCCCGCTGTCTTCGCGCAGCCGGCGCACCGGTATCGGCGCTGGTCGTATGTGACCTGCGGCGACCTGATCCTGGTCGAGTGCCTGAACATCCTGGAACGCTTCGACCTCGCGTCACTCGGCTGCAGCAGTGCTGCCGGGCGCCACCTGATCGCCGAGGCACTGGCCCAGGCTTTCACCGACAATTTCGCCCATGCCGCCGATCCGGCGTTCGGCCCTGCCCCGCTGGAGGGGCTCGCCAGCAAATCGTTCGCCGCCGGGATGGCAGTGCGCATCGACCCCTTGCGCGCACAGGCCACCATCAGTGCCGGTGATCCCTGGCCGCACCAGGGCGCATTCACCGGCACCACCCAGATCTCCGCGATGAACGAGGCCGGTGACGCAGCCAGCCTGATCACCAGCCTGGGCAGCGCGTTCGGTTCGCTGGTACTGGTGCCGGAGACCGGAATCTTCCTGGGCAACGCGATGCAGTGGTTCGATCCACGGCCGGGCCATGCGAACTCGGTGGGGCCGGGCCGCATGCCGCTCTATGCGGCGCCGGTGGTGATCGTTGCCGACGCCGATGGCCCGATCGGCGCGCTTGGTGCGTCCGGCGGCTATCGCATCCAGACCGCGATCCTGCACGCGCTGCTGAACCGGCTGGACCACGGGCTCGATCCGCAGGCAGCGATCGACGCACCGCGCCTGCACGCCGAGGGCGACGGCCTGGAGCTCGATGCACGGATCGACGCGGCGACGATCGAGCACTTGCGCGGGTTCGGCCATCGGCCTCGGCTGGTCGATGGCGCGGGCTGGGGCAACCCGTTCGGGCGGCCGGCCGCGGTGTGGCGGGATGGGTCAGGCAGCCTGGTGCCCGCCAGCGACGCACGTGCCGGCGGGGTTGCGGCGTATTGAGGCCACAGCAGGGGCGTCAGAGCATCTCGACTTCCGGGGTCTCGAGCGCGGCCAGCTCGCCCAGCGTCACCGGCTTCAGCGGCGGTCGCAGGCGGTAGAAGCCGGTCTCGTCCATCGTGTGGCCTGCTGCCTTCGCAAGCATAGCCGAGACCACGTGGCCGCATTGCCGGCCCTGGCACGGCCCCATGCCGGCGCGCGTGAACGACTTCACCTGGTTCGGCCCGGCGATGCCGACGCTGGCCGCGGATCTGATCTGGCGTGCCGTCACCTCCTCGCACCGACAGACGATGACATCGTCGGCGGGTGCCAGGATCTCCTGGCGCGGACGGTAGAGGGCATCGAGCATCGGGCGGGTGGCGAGCGCCCGGCCGAGTCGTGCCCGCAGCGGCGCCGCGGTGGCCGCCGCCTTCGCGCTGTCGATCTTTCCGTGTTTCGCCGCCGCCCCGACCGCAGCGATCTCGCCCTTGAGCGTTGCGGCCGCCGCCCCACCGATGCCGGCGCCGTCGCCGGCGATATAGAGCGATGCGACCGAGCTCTCGCCCCAGTCATCGACGGTCGGCGCGAAGCACATCTGGTCGTCCCGCCACGCATAGGCGCAGCCGAGCGAAAGCGGCATGTGGATCGACGGGATCACCCCCTCATGCACCAGCAGCAGGCTGGCCGGCACGGTCTTGCGCTCGCCGGAGGCTGTTGCGTAGCTGATCGATTCGAGCGCATCACGCCCGCCCGCGCTGAGCGACTGCACGTTGCGCACCACCGGCACGCGGGCCGCCTTGATCTGCCGCAGCCAGCCGAATCCACGGGCAAGATCGCGCGCATTCGCCAGCGCCTTCGGCAGGTGGCGCAGTGCCGCCGAGCGGTTGGTCGCCGGCGCGGTATCGAGGATGGCCGCGATCCTGCCTCCCGCTGCGAGCAGCTGGCAGGCATAGAGCAGGATTAGCGGACCGGTGCCCGCGATCAACACCGGCGCGTCGGGGATCTGGCCGGATGTCTTGAGCAGGATCTGCGCGGCACCGACCGTCATCACCCCAGGCAGTGTCCAGCCCGGGAACGGCGCCGGCCGCTCCTGCGCGCCGGTCGCCAGCAGCACCGCGCGGGCGGCCAGTTTCTCGGATCTGCCGGCGCAGCTGGCATAGATCGCGAACCCGGGTTCGATCTGCCAGACCTGCCGGCCCGGCAGATAGGCAGCACCACTGGCCCGGAACGCCTTGGCCAGCTCGAGGCCGGTCGCATCGCCATCGTGGCGGAAGCCGTCGCGCG
>JADYYZ010000249.1 GCA_020853405.1 Acetobacteraceae bacterium | reverse complement strand
CGGCCATAGTTGCGCCGGATCATCCCCGGCAGCAGCGCCCGGCAGCAATGCATCGTGCCATCGACATTGATGCGCATGATCCGCTGCCACTCGGCGAGCGGATAGTCCCAGGTCTTGGCGTTCGGGCCGGCGATGCCGGCGCTGGTCACCAGCAGGGCGGGCGGGCCGGTCTCGGCCTCGCAGGCGGCGGCGGCGGCGGTGACCGCATCGATGTCGGTGACATCAACCGCACGCGCCTTCGCCGCCGGCCCGATCTCGCGGGCGGTCGCCTCGGCGGCCGCGATGTCGGCGTCCCACAGCTCGACCCTGGCGCCACTGGCAACAAAGCGTTCGGCGATGGCGCGCCCGATCCCCATCGCGCCGCCGGTCACCACGCCGACGCGGCCTTCCAGATCGATCCGGTTCATCACTCCTCCTTGATGTCGCGGCGCGCTGCCATCAGCGACAGCCCGCCATCCAGCACGATGTCCTGCCCGGTGACCCAGGCGCCGGCCGGCGAGGCGAGCCAGGCCACTGCCTCACCCACCTCGGCGGCGGTGCCGAGCCGCCCGATCGGGTGCTGGCGCTGGCGCGCGGAAAGGGCCGCGGCCGGGTCGGTTTCGCGTGCCATGATTCCTTGGGTCAGTTCGGTCAGCACCAGGCTGGGCGAGACCGCGTTGACGCGGATCTTCCGGGGTGCAAGGTCGAGTGCCATCTGCCGTACCATGCCGACCAGCGCCGATTTCGAGGTGCAGTAGGCGACGCGCTCGGCGTGCGGCACGCTGGCCACGACCGAAGCGATGGCGATGATCGCCCCGCCCGCTTCCATGTGTGGCAGGGCGGCCTGCGTGAAGTGGAAGCTCGGCAGCAGGTTGGTGTGCAGCACGCGCAGGAAATCGGCCTCGGTCTCGGTCGCGATGCTGCCGATGGCGCTCATTCCGGCACTGACCACCAGCGTATCGAGGCCACCCATCGCCGCCACGGCGGCATCGGCCACGCGCCAGGCGGATGCCGCATCGGTGCCGTCGCCTGCAAGCCAGCCGGCGCCGATTCCCCGGGCGGCGCGTTCCAGCACATCGGCGCGGCGGCCGGTGATGAAGCAGCCGAAGCCACGTCGTGCCAGCGCCTCGGCGGCCCCCAGCCCGAGGCCGGTGCCGCCGCCGACGATCAGCGCCCGGCCGGCAGGCGGCTCAGAGTTTGAAGTCATGCATCCCCGTCGCGTGCTTCAGGATGAAGTCGAAATCATAAGCCACACCAAGCCCCGGTCCGCCGGGGACCGGCATCGTGCCGTCGCTTCCCAGCGCCTCCTCCTGGTCGGAATAGCCGCACGTATAGACCGGCGGCACAAGGTTGGGCATGCCCGGCCCGACCAGCGCGAGTTCGTAGAAATGCGTGTTGCGGCTGGCCGCGATGATGGCGCGATGTGCCGGCCCGCAGGCATGCACCTGGATGTCCATGCCGATCGATTCCGCGAAATGGTTGATCTTCAGCACGCCGGTGATGCCGCGGTCGTATTCCGGATCGACATGGAACAGGTCGCAGGCACCGGCGATCGCGAAGGAAGCCTTCTGTTCCGGCCCGCGCACATGTTCGCTGACCATCAGCGGCGTCTTCAGTTTCTCGCGCAGCCGCCGGCTGCCATCCACGGAAAGGCCGGAATCGCGGTACGGGTCCTCGTACCAGAAGCAGTCGGCCTCGTCGCAGGCCCGCCCGACATACAGCGCATCGGCCCAGGTGCGAAGCTCGCAGCCGGGATCGACCATGATCTCCATCGAATCGCCCACTGCCTTGCGCACCGCCAGCACCACGGCAGCCTCGCGCCGCTTGTCGCCGTCGTGCCAGCCATGGATCTTGAACGCCGGATAGCCGCGTGCCTGGCAGGCTTTCGCGTAACTGGCGAAGGCGTCGATGCTGTCGAGACCGCCTGGCTCATCCTGGCCGTGATGGGTGCTGGCATAGGTGGGCAGGCGGGTGCGGTACGCCCCCAGCATGGCGCCGACCGAGATGCCGTACTTGCGCCCCACCAGGTCCCACAGCGCGATGTCCAGCACGCCGTGACCCATGCCGTCATAGGCGCGGGTTTCGCGCTTCAGATCGTCGTAGATCGCCTCGCGATGCTCCGGGTTCCGCCCGAGCAGGTGCGGCGCCAGCATGATCGTCTGGCCGAGCGCCGCCTGCGTGCCGACCCAGTGCGATACATAGGCGCCCGAAAGCCCATCGTCGGTGCCGATCCGCACCGCATAGCGCATCACCGACAGGCTCGCCCCCTTCTCGTAGTGCAGGTTGGACACACCCATCGCGCGGTGGGTGCCAAGACCGAGGTCATGCACGGCGAAGGTGAAGGGAATCACCTCGACGCGGCTGATCGTGCTCATGCGGAAAGGATCCTCACAGGTCGAACAGGCGGGGGACGGCAAGCGTCAGCACCGGCACATAGGCGATCACCAGAAGCACGCCGACCAGGGCAAGGAAGACCGGGATCAGCGGCCGGTTGGTGGCGTTGTAGTCCACGCGCGCGATCTTGCACGTGATCAGCACCAGCACCGCGACCGGCGGCGACAGCGATCCCAGCAGCAGGGCGTAGGTCACGACCATCGCGAAGTGATAGGGATCGAAGCCATAGGCATCGGCGATCGGCGTCAGCACCGGCACCAGCATGATCATCGCCGGGATCGGCTCGATCGCGATCCCCACCACCAGCAGCGCGGCAAGGATCAGCGCCATCACGACGCCGGGTTCGTCGGTGACCGTTTGCAGCCAGAGCGCCAGCGCGGCCGGGATGCCCTCGCGCGCGATGATCCAGCCGAACAGCGCCGCACCGCCCAGGATGATCATGATCGAGGACGAGGCGATCGCCGCCTGCGTGATGTTGGACAGCATCAGCCGCGGGCCGGCCCGGCGGGTGAGCAGGGCATAGAGGATGCCGTACGCAACCGCGATCGCGCCGGCCTCGGTCGCGGTGAAGACGCCGGAGACGATGCCGCCCACGATCAGCGCGGGCATCACCAGCGCCGGCACGGCACGGCCGAACGAGGCGGTGCGTGCCCCCCAGCCGGAGCGCGGATAGACCCGCACATCCATGCGCAGCGCCATCCGCCAGACGGTCAGCATCAGCACCAGCGCGATCACGAGGCCGGGCAGGATGCCGGACAGGAACAGCGTGCCGACCGACAGCCCGGTCATCGAGGAATAGATCACCATCAGGATGCTGGGCGGCACGATCGGGCCAAGGATGGCGGCCCCCGCCGTGATCACCGCCGCATCCTCGGCGCGGTAGCCGTCGCGCTGCATGGCAGGGATCAGCATGCCGCCGACCGCCGCGGCCGAGGCGGCGGCCGAGCCGGAGATGGTGGCGAACAGCAGGCTGGTGAAGATCGAGACCTGGCCAAGCCCGCCCCGCACATGCCCGACCATGGCCATGGAAAGCGCAATCAGTTTCTCGGTGATGCCGCCCACGTTCATCACGCTGCCGGCCAGGATGAACATCGGGATCGCCAGCAGCGGGAAGGAATCGAGCGAGGAGTAGAAGCGCTGCGCCAGGATGATGATCGGCACGCTGCCATCGATCAGCAGCGCGCCTGCCGCGGCCAGGCCCATGGTGATCGCGATCGGCAGGCCGAGCAGCAGGAACAGGCACAGCAGCAGCGTAAGCGGCACGATCATGCGTCGAGCCCGAGCCGATCGGCCCCCTGCTGCAGCTCGGTCTCGGTCGGCGGTGGCCGGAACAGCAGCGCAAGGATGCCGAGCCCCGCACCCAGCGGGATCGGCAGGAAGAACCAGAACCGCGACAGGCCGAGCGCCGGCGAAGAGACCGGCGCGCCGCGGCCGGCGTAGTGCCAGCCGGCATAGAGCAGGATCGCGCAGAAGCCGATGGAGAGTGCCGCCGCCACCAGGAGCTTCACCCGGGCAAGCCGGGCGGTCCTCGCCGGCCAGACATCGACCAGGATCTCCTCGTGGCTCCAGAGCTGGACCGGCAGGCCAAGCAGCACCGACCAGACCAGCAAGAGCACGATCAGTTCCTCGGTCCAGAAGATCGGCGCCCCGATCGCGACCCGGTTTGCCACCTGCACCAGCGTCAGTCCGAGCATCGCGATGAAGGCCGCGAGCATCGCGGTCTTCACCACCGCCATCAGCGCGCCCACCGCCCGCACGACGTGCGGCGGGGCGGCGATCACAGCGCGCGGATCTGGCGCAGCAGGTCGGCGCCCCGCGCGGCGCCGGCGAACTCGTCCTGCAACGGCCCCAGCGCCTGGATGAAGGGGCCGAGCTCGACCGGGTTGGTCTGCAACGTGCCGGCGGCCGCGAGCCGGTCGAGCCACATCTTCTCGCGCTCGAAATGCTGGGCACGCTGCCATTTGCCGGCCTCGGTCGCGGCCTGGGAAACGGCATCCTGCTGCGGCTTCGGCAGGCCGGCGAAGAAGCCCGCGTTCATCGCGAAACTGCCATCGAGCAGGATGTGGCGGGTCAGCGACAGGAACTTCGTGACCTCGTGGATACGGAAGGTGAAGCCGACCTCGGCGGAGCCTTCCATCGCATCGACGACGCCGGTCTGCAGCGCCGAATACATCTCCGGCGCGGGGATCGGCGTGGGCTGCGCGCCGAGGGTCGCGAAGGTGCGCACGAACACCGGCGCTTCCGGCAGGCGGATCTTCACGCCGCGGAAGTCGGCCGGCACACGGATGGGCCTGGTGCGCAGGAAGGTGTTGCGGTAGCCCGCGGTCATCCAGTTCATCACCCTGATGCCGGCCTTTGCCTCCAGGTCGCGCGCCAGCTGGGCACCCACGGGGCCTTCGACCGTGCGCTCGAAATGCGCGAAGTCGCGATAGAGGTAGGGCAGCGCGATGATGCCGAAGGGTGGCGTATAGTTGGCGTAGAGCCCGCTTTCGCCGTAGCCCATTTCCAGCGTGCCGAGCGAGACGCTTTCGATGATCTCGCGCTGGCCGCCCATCTGGGCCGCGGGCAGAACCTGCACCGCCAGCGCGTTGGCGGAGAGTTCGGCCACGCGGCGGGCGAACATCTCGGCGGCAGCGTGCTGTTCGGACTGGGTGGTGACGTGGTGCGCAAAGCGGATCGTGCGGGCGCGCTGCGCACGCACGGCCGGGGCGGCGAGTGCCGCCGCACCGGCGATCAGCAGAGCCCGGCGGGAAGCGGGCGGTGTGCGAAAGCCTGGGCGGATTGCTGGCATGGCGTCCTCCTCCGGCGGCGCCCGTGCCGGGGCGCCACGCTCCATTCCGGCCGAAGAGCTAGCAATCGCGTGACCCGGGCGCAATACGGGTTGCGCTGGAATGAACCTTGTTGCCGCATACGGAACATGAGCTCGCTCGACAACGCGCTGCGCCTGCTCGCCCTGCTGGGGCGCGACCATCCGCACCTCAGGGTGACCGAGGCCGCCGATACGCTCGGCCTTCCGAAAAGCAGCGTCTCGCGGTTGCTGTCGACGCTCGATCGTGCCGGCATGGTCGAGCGCGACGGCAGCCACCACGGGTTTCGCGCCGGGCCGGAGATGTTCCGGCTGGGCAGCCTGTACCGCGCGCGCATCCCGCCCGAGGAGCGGGTGGACGAGGCGCTTCGCGCCATGGTCGCCCGCTTCCCCGCGACCGCCTATGTCGGCGTGCTGCGCGGCATGAACCTGGTGGTGCTGCGCCTGCACGAAGGCTTCCACCCCGTGCGTTACATCCAGCAACCCGGCAGCGTGATCCCTGCCTTTGCCACGGCGGTGGGCCGGGCGCTGCTGGCACGGCTGCCGGACGCGGCGTTGCGGGCCGGCCTGCCGCCGCACATCTCGGTGCCGTCGCGGGCGGTCGACATGCCGCGGGCGTCCCTGCTGAGGGAACTCGCGCGGTCGCGGACGAGGGGCTTTGCCGGATATGATGACCAGAAGCTGGGCATCATCGCGTTCGCCGTCGCGGTGCGGCTGGCGGCGGGGCGGGACCTTGGCTTCGCGCTGTGCCTCGGACGCGAGACGGTCGATCGGGCGATGCGGGCGGAGATCATCGCGGCCCTGATCGAGACCGCGCGCGCGGTCGGCGTTCTGTGCGGCGACCCTGCCTGGAGCACGGGGCGGCGCGCGCGCCAGGGCTGATGGTGCCTGCGCCGACGCCGGCCGGGCAGGGGCGCGGCTAGTATCCCTTGTCCTCCAGGTTCAACAGCGGGAACGCGCTGTGCACATGCGGAAACATCACCGGCGGCGCGCCGTGATGGACGAAACTCCGGTCCAGCTGGGCGAAGCCGGTGACCCCCGCCAGCCCCAGCGCGCGCACGGTCTCATCCTCGAGAATCTCCAGCACGCGGCGCACGCCATCGGCGCCATCGGCGGCCAGGCCGAAGACATAGAGCCGCCCCAGCCCCACCCAATCCGCCCCCAGCGCGATCGCCTTCAGCAGGTCGGTGCCGCGGCAGAACCCGCCATCGACCATGATCCGGGCGCGGCCAGCCACCGCCTGCACGATCTCCGGCAGGAAATCGAGCGCGCCGCGGCCGTGGTCGAGCTGCCGCCCGCCATGGTTCGACGCATAGACGACATCGACCCCGTGCGCGCAGGCGATCTCGGCGTCCTCGGCGGTGTGGATGCCCTTCAGGATCAGCGGGATCCGGTGCGTGTCCTTGAACCGCTTCACGTCATCCCACGAGAACGCTGCCTGCCATTCCATGCCGTCGCGGTTGGCCCGCCAGGTCTTCACGAAACGCTTGGCGATGTCGCGCTCGCGCCGGCTGTAGTGCTGCACATCGACGGTGACGGCAAAGGCATCGTAGCCGCACAGGATGGCGCGGCGTGCGATGTCATCGACCCAGGCACCGTCGCCGCGGACATAGAGCTGGAAGATTTTCGGCCCCGTGGCCGAAGCTGCCGTTTCCTCCAGCCCCGGTTCGCTGACCGAGCTCAGCATGAACGGCACGCCGAACGCGCCGGCGCCCTGCGCAACACCGGCGCCACCCGAGGGGTCGAACGATTCCAGCGACCCGACCGGGGCACAGAACACCGGCAGCCGGATGCGCTGGCCGAAGAAGGCGACCGAAGGATCGACCTCGGCGACATTGCGCAGCACGCGCGGGCGCAGCGCCAGGGTATCGAGCGCCATGCGGTTGCGCGCCAGCGTCGTCTCGGTCTCGGTGCCGCCGACCAGGTAGTCCCAGATGTTCGGGCTGATGCGGTTGCGCGCGAACTTGACGATCTCGTGCAGTGTCTCGAAACGTTCGGGCACTTGGTTTGACGGCGGGCGGTTCGACATCGCTTCCTCGGTTCCTGTGGCGTGACGCTACGGTCCGGCCGCCGGGGGGTCAACGCAGCGGAGGCTGGAAAGGCATGACGGCAGATGCGCGGCGCCGGCGGGTTCGCGATATTCTCGCGGGCGGAGAGTGCGTGCATCCGGCATCGGTGCACGACCCGATTTCGGCCCGCATCGCCGAGGAGCTGGGCTTCGAGCTCGGCATGCTCGCGGGCTCGGTCGCCTCGCTGGCGGTGCTGGGGGCGCCCGACCTGATCGTGTTGACATTGACGGAATTCGCCGACCAGGCACGGCGAATCTGCCGGGCCTCGGCGCTGCCGCTGATGGTCGATGCCGATCATGGCTACGGCAATGCGCTGAACGTGATGCGCACGGTCCACGAGCTGGAGAACGCCGGCGTTGCCGCGATGTCGATCGAGGATACCGAGCTGCCCCGCGCCTTTGCCGCGCCCGAACCCCGGCTGCTGGCGCCGGAGGAAGGGGTGGGCAAGGTCAGGGCGGCGCTGGCGGCGCGCACCGACCCGGAAACCGTGATTCTCGCCCGCACCGGCGCCGCCGCGATCACCGGTATCGAGGACGCCATCGCCCGTGCGCGCGCCTATTGCGCGGCCGGCGCCGATGGGCTGTTCCTGACCGGGGTGACCTCGCGCGCCCAGCTGGATGCGCTGGCGTCGGTTGCGAGCGTGCCGCTGGTGCTGGGCGCGCTCAGCGGCGAACTCGCCGATCGCAAATACCTGGCGGCGCGCGGCGTGCGCATCGCGTTGCAGGGGCATCTGCCGTTCCAGGCGGCAGTGCAGGCACTGTACGCGACGCTGAAGGCGCTGCGTGAGGGCACCGCGCCGCGTGACATCGCGAACGTCGCCCCGGCCGCGATGATGCGGCGCCTGACCCGTGAGGATCTCTATGATGCCGCCTCGCGCGACTTTCTCGGCGGCTGAGTGCTGCCACCAGGTCCGGGCGGGCGGTCGCGCCCAGCCTCGATCGCCCGGCCGGTGCCGGCGCCTTCAGCTCACCTGTTCG
>JADYYZ010000248.1 GCA_020853405.1 Acetobacteraceae bacterium | reverse complement strand
TCGGCGCAGGGACCGACGCGATGGTGTGGACGATCCTGGTGTCGCGCGCCGCGAGCTTCGACCCCGCCCTTCTCACCGTCGCGTTCGTCTTCCTGCTGCTCGGCTACGGCACCAAGGTGGGCCTGGCGCCGCTGCACGCCTGGCTGCCGGACGCGCACGCGGAAGGCCCCACCCCGATCTCGGCGGTGCTGTCGGGGCTGCTGCTGAACGTCGCGCTCTATGCCGTGCTGCGCTTCAAGCTGCTGCTGGCGGCAAGCCCGGGCGCGATCGCGCCCGGGCCGCTGATGGCGACGATGGGGCTTGCCTCGCTGGTGTTCGCCGCGTTCATGCTCTATCGCCGGCGCGACATCAAGCGGCTGTTCGCCTACTCCTCGATCGAGCATATGGGCATCATCGTGTTCGCCTTCGGCATGGGCGGGCCGCTGGCCAACTTCGCGGCACTGCTGCACATGTGCATGCACAGCCTGACCAAGTCGGCGATCTTCTTCGCGGTCGGGCACATCGCCCAGGTCAAGGGCACGCAGCGCATCGCCGACATCGCCGGCCTCTCGGTCTCGCACCCGGTGCTGGGCTGGGGGCTGGTGGCGGGCGTGCTGGCGATCGCGGGCCTGCCGCCGTTCGGCATCTTCATGAGCGAGTTCCTGGTCGTCACCTCGACCTTCGCGCGCCAGCCGCTGCTGGCGCTGGCGCTGGTGTTCGGGCTGCTGGTGGCGTTCGGTGCCCTCGTGCTGCGGCTGACCCAGGTGGCGTTCGGCGAACCGCGCGGCAGCATGGCCGCGGTCAAGGGATCGCACCTGCCGATGCTGTCGCACCTTTCGCTGGTGCTGCTGGGTGGCGTCTGGCTGCCGCCGCCGCTGGTCGCCTGGTTCACCAAGGTCGCGGGGCTGCTGGGATGAGCATGCTCGCCCCTCTGCTGGCGCGCGGCCGGGCGGTTGCCCGCCATGCTCCCTGGCCGCGCGCGGAGGTCGATAACCTGGCCTGGGCCGAGGCGCTCTATTCGCTGCGCGACGGCACGCTGTCGCTGCTCGGCCTGTGGGTCGATGCCGGCATGGTGCACATGGCGCTCCTGGAGGAGGCGGCGGTCGGCGTGCTGAGCTGCACGATCGCCGATGGCGGCTATCTTTCGGTCGCCGCGCACCACGCGCCGGCGATGCGGCTCGAACGCGCGATCGCCGATCTGCACGGCATCGCCCCGCTCGGCCTTCCGGATACGCGCAAATGGCTCGACCACGGCACCTGGGGCGGCGCGGCGCCGGCGCCCTACCCGTTCCTGCCGGTCGAGGGCGAGGGGCTGCACCAGGTCGCGGTCGGCCCGGTGCATGCCGGCATCATCGAGCCGGGCCATTTCCGCTTCACCGTCCAGGGCGAGGCGGTGGTGCGCCTGGAACAGCGCCTCGGCTATACGCACAAGGGAATCGAGCGGCTGATCGAAGGCATGGAACTCGACCGCGCGGCGATGCTGGCGGGCCGCATCTGTGGCGACAGCACCGTTGCCTACGCGCTCGCCTTCGCGCGCGCCGCCGAGGCAGCGCTGGGCGGTTCAGCACCCGCCCGCGCGGTCGCGCTCAGCGCCGTGATGGCGGAGCTCGAAAGGATCGCCAACCACCTCGGCGACTTCGGCGGCATCTGCAACGATGCGTCGTTCGCCCTGATCCATGCGCATTGCGGCGTGCTGCGCGAGCACGTGCTGCGCGCCGCCGATGCTGCCTTCGGCCATCGCCTGATGCGCGGCCTGGTGGTGCCGGGCGGCGTGCTCGGCGACCTCGACGCCGCCGGCACCGAGGCGATCCGTGGCGTGCTGGCCCTGGTTGACGCGCGGCTCAAGCACCTGGTGCGCGTCTATGACGACACCGCCTCGCTGCAGGACCGCACGGTGGGCACCGGCATCGTGGCGCCGGCGCTCGCCCGGCAGTTCGCGGCCGGCGGCTATGTCGGGCGCGCCTCGGGCCGCGCCTTCGATTCGCGCCGCACGCTCGCCTATCCTCCCTATGACCGGCTGCGCTTCGAGGTGCCGGTGCTGGAGGAGGGCGATGTGAACGCGCGCGTCTGGGTGCGCGTCCGCGAGATCGGTGAGAGTGCCGCGATGATCCGCGCGCTGCTCGATACGCTGCCCGCAGGCCCGCTGCGGGCGAGCCTGCCGGAGGGCGTGAGCGGCGAAGGCATGGCGATCGTCGAATCGTTCCGCGGCGACGTGCTGGCCTGGCTGCGGCTCGATCCCGACGGGCGCGTCGCGCGTGGTCATTTCCGCGACCCGTCCTGGTTCCAGTGGCCGCTCCTGGAGGCGGCGGCCGAGGGCAACATCATCGCCGACTTCCCCTTGTGCAACAAATCCTTCAACTGCGCCTACGCCGGCCACGACCTGTAGGGGGAAGGCGACATGCGCAGGCTGCTCATCGATGCCCTGATCCGCCGCCCGCTTTCGGAACCGGTCGCGGCGGATGATCGCGAACTGGCCGCGATCGGCGGCGCACTCCAGGATGCCACCCGCCAGCGGCTCGGCCGCAGCCTGTCGATCCGCGAGGTCGATGCCGGCAGCTGCAATGGCTGCGAGCTCGAAATCCACGCGCTGAACAACGCCTTCTACGATGTCGAGCGGTTCGGGCTGCGCTTCGTCGCCTCGCCGCGCCACGCCGACCTCCTGCTGGTGACCGGGCCGGTGAGCCGGAACATGCAGGCAGCGCTGCGCCTGACTTACGAGGCGACGCCCGATCCGAAATGGGTGGTCGCGGTCGGCGACTGCGCGAAGGACGGCGGCTGCTTCGCCGGCAGCGACAAGGTGGCGGGCGGTGTCGCCGCGGTGCTGCCGGTCGACCTGTTCATCCCCGGCTGCCCGCCGCGGCCGGCCGAGATCCTTGCCGGCCTGCTCGTGCTCCTGCGCGC
>JADYYZ010000247.1 GCA_020853405.1 Acetobacteraceae bacterium | reverse complement strand
GCGAGGTCCCACAGGCAGACATCGATCGCCGACAGGCCGACCGCGGCAAGGTGGCGCGCTGCCCAGCGCAGCTCGGTCCAGATCGCTTCGCGTGCGAACGGGTCCTTGCCGACCAGCCGCCCGCACAGCGCCGCCACCTGGGCAGCGATGGCGGGGTTCTTGCCGCTGTGCATCGGCACGTATTCGCCGGCAAGGCCGCCCGCGGTGCGGATCACCAGGGCGAAGGCGCCGATCGTCTCCCGGCCGCCCGGTTTGCAGCACAGCGCGCCATGGAGGTCGCGCCCGTAGCCTTCGGCCGGATAGGTGAACTCGTGCAGTTCGACGCGATCGATGCGGTCGGGGCCGGCACCGGCGCCGCTCATTCGACGCGGATCCCCTCGGTGCGGATCACCTCGCCCCAGCGGGCGAACTCGTTCTTCTGGAAGGCGGCGAACTCCGCCGGGCCAAGCCCCGCCGGAATGCCGCCCAGCTCGCGGATGCGGCCCGACACCTCGGGGCGGCGGATCGCGGCTACCGCTGTTTCGCCCAGTTTCGCGACGATCGCCGGATCGGTGCCGGCGGCCACGAACATGCCGTACCAGGTGAGCGAGACGGCGCCGGGCAGCCCAGCCTCGACGATGCTGGGCACCGCCGGCAGCATCTCGGCCCGCGCCTGCGCAGTGACCGCGAGCGGCTTCAGCTTGCCGTCGCGCACCATCGGCAGCAGCGACAGGGGGTCACCGAAGGTCGCGTTCACGCGATTCTCCAGCAGGTCGGGGATGACGGTGGCGAAGCCGCGCGTGTAGTGGATCATGTCGAACGAGACCTTCGCCTCGCGCTGGAACAGCACCGCCGACAGGTGCTGCGAGGAGCCGATGCCCCCCGTTGCCACCCTGATCTCGCCGGGCTTGGCGCGGGCGGCGGCGATCAGTTCCTGCACCGAGCCGATGCCCAGCGCGGGGTGCGCCACCAGCAGCTGCGGCACGGTCGCGATCAGCACGATCGGGGTGAAATCGGCGACCGGGTCATAGGCGACGCGGTAGATGTGCGGGTTGGTGGCGTGCGTGCTGAAGGTTCCCTGCAGGATCATCGAGCCGTCCTTCGGCCCCCTGGCGACCAGCTCGGCGGCGATGCCGCCATTGGCGCCGGTGCGGTTCTCGGCCGGGAAGGGCTGGCCAAGTGCCTCGCTGAACCGGGCTGCCATCAGCCGCGCCAGGATGTCGGTCGCGGCCCCGGGCGCGAAGGGAATGATCACCCGCACCGGGCGCGAGGGATAGGATTCCGCCCGGGCCGTGCCCACCGGGATCGTGCCGAGGCCGAGCGCGAAGGCGCCACCCAGCGCCGCGCGTCGTGTCGAGTGCGTCATGGGTTCCTCCCGTCCGGCTGGCCATCGCGTGGCTGCCCGGCTATCATGCTGTCAGACAGCTTGGCAGGCAAGGCATGATTCCGAAATTCCCCGATCGCGCGAAGCTCCGCCGCCCCCGCCTCTACGAGGAGATCGCGCGGCGGGTCATGGATTACATTCTCGACCACGACATCGCGGTCGGTGGCCGCCTGCCGGCGGAAAGCGAGATCGCGGCAAGCCTCGGCGTCTCGCGCCCGGCGGTGCGCGAGGCGATCGTGGCGCTGGAAACGGCTGGCATCGTGCTGGCGAAGAACGGCGGCGGGCTGTTCGTGCTGCGCCGGCCGCGCCGCGGCGCCCTGCTGCCCTGGGCACGCCGCGGCGATCCCGGCCCCGGCCCGCGCGAGCAGCTGCGCGCGCGCCAGCTGGTGGAACCCGAGATCGCGGCCGAGGCCGCGCGCCGCGCCACGCCCGAACAGATCGCGACGCTCGACCAGCTGGCCCGCGCGGTCTCGGCCGCCGCCGCCGCCGGCCTGCCGTTCGCCGACGATGCGGTGGAATTCCACCTGCTGCTGGCCGAGGCCGCCGCCAACGCGCCGCTTGCCGAGCTGATGGGCAGGCTGCTCGACAGTTCACAGCACGACATGTGGCGGGTGCTGCGCGCCCGCGCGCAGGCCAGCGCCACCGCATCGGGCCGCACCGGCCTGCGCGAGAAACTGGTGGCGGCGCTGCGCCGGCGCGATCCCGACCGCGCGCGCCTGCTGATGCAGCTTCACCTGGCCGAGGCCGAATCCGCCGGTTTCGGCAGCACCGCACCCTCACCGCAGGGCTGAGGCTTCACGGATCGGCCTTCGCACGCCACCCTGGCCCGCCAGCCGCACCAGGGAAGCACGCATGCCCCCGCCCATCGCCTCGCGCGTCATCGTGTTCGGCTTCGACGGATTGCGCCCCGACCTGGTGGGCGCTCGCCTCACGCCGAACCTCGCCCGCCTGGTGCAGGCAGGCACCCGCTTCGCCAACAGCCGCAGCGTGTTCCCGAGCGAGACCCGGGTTGCGATGCCGAGCTTCGCAACCGGCTGCCGGCCGATGAGCCACGGGCTGGTCGGCAACCAGATGCTCGATGCGGCACTCGGCCGCGTCGTCAACACCAAGGAAGCAGCGACCATCGCCGCATTGGCCGAAGCGCACGGCGCGCTGCTGCAGCGGCCATCGCTGGGGGCGCGGCTCGCGGCGGCGGGAAAGTCGCTCGCGGTGGTCGCGACCGGCAATGTCGGTGCCGCGTGCTGCCTGTTTCCGGAAGCCGACGCGCTGGAGGCGATCCGCTGGCAGCCCGACCTGCCGAACCGCCGCGCAGCCGCGCTTGCCGGCACCCCGGCACCGGCCGCCGGCGTGCCGAACACGCCGCGCGTCCGCCACGCCACCCGCCTGCTGATCGACAAGGTGCTGCCGGAGAAACCCGACGCCGCGATCTTCTGGTCGAGCGAGCCGGACGTCTCGTTCCATTACGCCGGCATCGGCAGCGAGGTCGCACAGGCAGCACTCGGTGCCGCGGATGCCTGCCTCGGCGAGGTGCTGGCCTGGCGCGACCGCCAGCCCGACGCCGCCGACATCGCGGTGATCGTGATGAGCGATCATGGCCAGATCACCGGCGAATCGCGGATCGACATCAGGGCCGCCCTGCACCAGGCGGGCTTCGCCACGGGCAGGGATCTTCGCGAAGCCCCCGTGGCGCTCGGCGGCGGCGGCGCGCCGGGACTGTGGCTTCGCGACCCCGATCCTTCGGCGATCGCGCGCCTGGCCGGCTGGCTCCAGGCGCAGGACTTCGTGCGGCTGGTGCTGGCGCGCGATCCCGATGGCCTCGACGGCGTGCTGCCGCTGTCGCCGCTGGGGGCGCTGCATGCGCGCTCGCCGCAGCTTGCGTTCACCTTCGCCGGCAGTGCCGAGGCGGATCGCTACGGCCTTCCCGGGCGCTCGGTGATCGAGGCGGCCGACGTGCCGGCTGGCGGCGGCATGCATGGCGGGCTGCACGCGGGCGAGCTTGCGACGCTGCTGGCGATCGCCGGCCCCGGCATCCATGCCGGTGCACTCAGCACGACGCCCTGCGACCTCACCGACATCGCGCCCACCGTCCTCGCGCTGCTGGGTGTCGGCTGCGACGGCTGCGACGGCGTGCCGCTCGCGGAAGCCTGGAGCGGCCTGCCGCCGCCCTGCACGCACTCAAGCCTCGCGGCGCACCAGGGCCGGGCGCTTCGCCTGTTCCACGCGCGCGGGCGCACCTATCCCGACAGGGCGGCGTGAGACGTGCCCGGGGTGACGCGACGGCCACCCTGCGCCATGATCAGCCCATGACCACGACCGACCCAACCGCGATCAACGGCAAGCAGTTCGCGCTCGACTCGCACTGGCCCATGGTGGTGATCGGCGGCGGCGCCAGCGGTGCCGCGGCCGCGATCGCTGCGGCCCGCTCCGGCACCAGGGTGCTGCTGGTCGACGAGCACCCGGCCGACCCGGGGCTGCTCGGCATGGATGTGCCGTTCATGTTCGGCGGCCGGCTGGATGCCTCGGTGCAGAACTCCGCGCGCATCCTGGAGACCGTGCTGGCATCGCGGCCGGCGCTGGAGCAGGCGGCCGACGCCGGCGTCGAGCTGGGGCTGGGCGTTGCCGTCTGGGCCGCTTTCGCGCCGGGACCGACCAGCCGCAACCTGAAGACGCCGCTGCTTGGCCTTGCCGACGCCGGGCGCGCCTGGCTGGTCTCGGCCGAGAAGATCGTGGTTGCCGCCGGCACGCGCGATGTCGGGCTGCCGTTCCCCGGCTGGGACCGGCTGGGCGTGATGGGCGCGCGGGGCTTCATCGCCGCAACCACCCTCTACCGTGCCTTCAGCGGCCGTCGCATCGCGGTGCTGGGGGAAGGCGCTGCCGCCGAAGCCGTGCTGCGCGCCGCCGCCGACGCCGGGATCACGGTTGCCCTGCACCAGCGCGAACCCGCTGCCGTGCGCGCGCTTGGCAACATCGAGGTCGAGGCGATCGCGGCCGATGGGCGCGAGGTCGCCTGCGACAGCATCG
>JADYYZ010000246.1 GCA_020853405.1 Acetobacteraceae bacterium | reverse complement strand
TTTCGCGCGTCAGCCCGGCTTGCCGTCGGGGCGGCGGCGCAGCAGCATCGGCGCGAAGGCGAACAGGAACAGCGCGTAGGCGGCGATCCAGGTCGCCCCGGCAAGGCCGATCGCTGCCTGGTACGGCATCGCAAACCCGCCGAACGCGCGCAGCAGCGCCGCCACGGGAACCAGCGCATAGCCGGCGGCCGCGGGCCAGGGCGCGACCAGGGCGCGGCCGGTGTGGCCGAGGATCGCGCGCGACATCACCGCCAGGATCATCAGCCCGATCGCGCCCATCGCCTGCAGATGCATCCAGTACATGCCCAAGGCCCAGCCTGCCAGCAGGAACGCTGCCTTGGTCGCCAGCGCGACCGCGATCATCAGGTAGCCGAGATGCAGCACCCAGAGGATCGGCTGGCCGAGGGTGGAAAGCCCGTGCCAGCCCGACAGCCGCAGCAGCACCAGCACCGCCGCGATCGCGGCGACCAGCCCGGAGACGGTGGAATCGGGGAGGATGACATCCACCGCGGCGACCGCGAACAGCGCCACCATCGCCGCCTCGTCGATCCGGGGAATCGGGTTCAGGCTTGCCTTCCTGCCTGCCCGGCGCAGCGCGTTCACGGTGAACGACGGCACGATCCGCCCGCCGATCAGCCCGACCAGCGCCAGCGCCATGTTGATCGCGAGCGTGCGGCCGGTGGTGAAGGTGCCGGTCTGCCAGCCCGCCGCGTCGGCCAGCATCAGCACGTCGCTGAACCAGAACAGCAGGATCAGGATGGGCGGCCCGAACAGCCGCGGCGTGCGCGAGCGGATCAGTGCCGGCAGCACCATCAGCAGCACCGCCGGGATCGGCAGCAGCGCAATCGTCGCCGCCAGCGCCGGCGGCAACGCGACGCCCGGCCACAGCGCGATGCGGGCGGCGACGAACAGCCCGGCCACCAGCACCAGCGGCGGCCCGCCATAGCCGCGCCTGCCGGTCCAGTTCGGCACCGCCGTCAGCAGGAAGCCGCACATCGCAGCCCCGATGAAGCCGGCGATCATCTCGTGCGCGTGCCACTGCTGCGGCGAGAACAGGCCATCGGGAAGGGCCGCGCCATGCAGCGCCGAGACCCAGACCGCGATCGGCACCACGGCCCAGATGCCGGCGATCAGGAAATAGGGGCGGAAGCCGTGCGCGAAGACGGCCAGGGCAGGAGGGGGTGGCTGGTGCTGCATCATGCCATTCGTGTACTGATCGCCGCGACCGGCGGCGTGCCGGGCTCGATCTGCTCGAACGGTCCGTGCGGGCCGGCCGCCTGCAGCAGCACGCCCCACACGAAATCGAAGAACCAGGCGTGCAGCGACAGCTGCCCGCCCGTTACCCGTTCTGCGATCCAGGGATAGGTCATCAGGTTGGAAAGCGAGACCAGCACGGCCAGGCGCTCGGCCAGGCGGGTCCGGGTCGCGGCGTCGGCCTCGCTGACCAGGCGCGTCACCTCGTCGCGGGCGGGGCGGAGCTGGGCAACCCAGCGGCTGATGAATTCGAAGCGCGGGTCGGCATCGCCGTACTCCATCAGGCTGCGCACGCCGCCGCACATCGCATGGCCGAGCACCACGATGTGCGCGACCCCGAGCCCCTTGACGCCGAATTCCAGCGCCGATGAGGTGCCCGCCAGCTGGCTGTCGGGCATGTAGGGCGGCACCAGGGCGGCGACGTTGCGGATGGTGAAGATCTCGCCGGGGCCGGCATCGGTGATCATCTGCGGGTCGGCCCGGCTGTCGCTGCAGCCGACCACCATCACCCTGGGGCTCTGGCCTTCCCAGACAAGTTCGTCATAGAGGGTCCGGTTGGTTTCGAAATAGGCCGCGCGGAACCTCGCGAACCCCTGCGCGAGCTCGGCCAGGGCGACATCGGCATCACGATACGGCATCAGCCTCTATTGGACGAGGGGGCCGTCCGCTGCAACCGGCAGGGCAATGCCTTCGATCGTGGCCGCGGCGGCCAGCCGGGCGATGTACTGGTGCACGCCCTGGCGCCAGGAGGCCTCGTGCAGCCAGCTCCTGATCCGGGTTTCCACGGCCTCGTACGGCAGTTCGGCGGGTTCGGCGCGGGCGTGCAGGCGCAGCACATGCATGCCGTAGCGGCTGGCGATCACCACCGGGCAGACCTGGCCGGGTTCGAGCGCGGCGAGGAAGGTCTCGAACTCGGGCACGGTCGAGCCGCGTTCGACCTGGCCGAGATGGCCGCCGTTGCTGCGCGAGGGACAGTCGGAGTGCTGGCGCGCGAGCTCCGCCAGCTGCGCCGGGTCGGCCTTGACCAGGGCCAGCAGGTCCTCGGCGCGGGCCTTCGCCTCGGCGCGCGCCGCCGCGTCCTCGGGGTCGGCAGCGATCAGGATGTGGCTTGCTTCCCACAATTCCGGGCTGCGGAACCGGCCGCGGTTCGCCTCGTACCAGCGCCGGCAGGTTGCCGCGTCGGCGTCGGGCGTGCTCACCGCGCCTTCGAGCAGCGCCTCGATCGTGCGCTCCTCGGGCAGCAGGTCGTCGCCCTGGTCGTCGCCCTGGTCGTCGCCCTGGGGGGTGTCCGTCTCGGCGCCGCCGAGGCCAGCGCGGTGTGCCTCGTCGAGCAGCAGCTGGCGCACCACCAGCGCCCGCGCCGCCGCCTGCCAGGCCTCCTCGCGCGTGGGCGCGGGGTGGTGCTGCATTTCGGCGGCGATCGCGCGCTCGGCGATCTCGGTGCCGTTGACCCGGATGCTCACGAGACGCGCCGGGCCGCCACGTGCGGTGCCGCGACCGGGCCGGGGCGGGCGGTCGCGCCGCCGCGATGGCGCACGATCTGCCAGCTGCGGAACAGGTACCAGACGGGGATCGAGAAGATGTGCACGAGGCGCGAGAAGGGCGTCAGCAGGAACAGCGTCATGCCCAGCACCATGTGCATCTTGAACGGCAGCGCCGCCTCCAGCACGTAGTCGGCCGCGCCGGCGCGGAGCGTGACGATGCGCTGCGCCCATTCGGAAAGCGCCATCATCATCGAGCCGTCGAGGTGCGCGAGCGAGAACGGCAGCGTGATCAGCCCGAGCGATGCCTGCACCCAGAGCAGCGCCAGGATGGCGATGTCGATGCCGGTGCTGGTGCGGCGGATGCGGAGGTCGAACAGGCGCCGGTGCAGCAGCAGCGACAGCCCCACGAACACGAGCGCGCCGGCGATGCCGCCGACCACGATCGCCAGCACCTGCTTCTGCCCCGCCGTGATCACGATGTCATAGACCCAGTGCGGCGTCAGCAGGCCGACGAAATGGCCGAGGAAGATGAACAGGATGCCGAAATGGAACAGGTTCGACCCCCAGCGCAGCTGGTGGCTGCGCAGCAGCTGCGAGGAGCCGGACCGCCACGTGTACTGGTCGCGATCGAACCGCAGCAGCGAGCCGACCAGGAAGATGCCGGCGCAGATATAGGGGTAGATGCCGAACAGGAAGTGGTTGAGATAGGAGGTGAAGACCGACCAGAGCGCTTCCATCACGACTCTCCTTGGCTACAGCGCGCCGCTGGCGCGCAGGCGCTTCAGGCGGGAAATCATCGCCGACATGCTGGCGCGGACATTGCCGCGATCGGGGTCGTTCTCCGGCCCGAACACCACCGGCGCATCCTCGTAGGCGGCATCGATCGCGCCCAGATCATCGGCGTCGGTCGCGTCGTCGGCGAGTGCCTGGCGTGCCTGCGGCGCAACCCCGGCCTCGGCCAGTGCCGCCGCCGGCACCGCGGCATAGGCGCGCGCCGGCGCCTGCGTGCGGGCCAGCAGCCGCCCGTGCAGCTGGTCGATGATCGGCGCTGCCTGCGACAGCAATGCCGCGCCGAGTTCGGCCGGCGCGACCGCCAGGAACTCCAGGAACAGGGGCAGGTAGTCGGGCAGCTCGTTGCCGGTGATCGCAAAGCCCGCGCCCTGGTAGGCCTGGGCGAGCTCGATCATCGCGGGGCCGCGGTTGCGGCTGTCGCCGTGCACGTGCTCGAACAGATGCAGCGAGGTCGAGCGCGTGCGGTCGAACAGGCGGACATAGTCCTCCTGCCGGTCGAGCGGGTCGCCGGCGCCGAGCCGGCGCGCAAGCCGCAGCAGCGCCCGCGCATTGACCGGCGCGAAGCCTGCCTCGCCGATCGCTGCCGTGATGTCGGGCAGGTCGGCGCGCAAGCCCTCGTCCGGGTAGCGCAGCAGCGACGACAGGATCGCGAAGCGGCGATTCATTTCGCCTCCTCGCGCTGCGCTTCCGCCGCCTCGCGGATCGCCGGCGGCGCCATGCGCCCGGCCGAGGGGCCGGTGGCGCTGAACAGGTTGCCGACCGTGCGGCCGTCGTAGCAGCCCTGGCCGAAACTGAAGCCGCAGGCCGATTTCAGGTCGAACGCATTCTCCGCGTACTCGCGATGCGTGGTGGGGATGACGTAGCGATCCTCGTAGTTGGCGATCGCCAGCGTCTGGTACATGTCGGCGACCTGTTCCTCCGACAGGCCGACCTTCTCCAGCACCGCCCGCTCGTTCCGCCCCTCGACGGTCTTGGCGCGCATGTGGATGCGCATCGCCATCATCCGCTGCAGCGCCAGCACCACCGGGGCCTCGGCGCCCGCGGTCAGCAGGTTGGCGAGGTAGCGCACGGGGATGCGCAGGCTCGCGAGGTCGGGCAGCCCGTCCTTCCAGCCGACATGGCCTGCTTCCACCGCCGACTGCACCGGCGACAGCGGCGGCACGTACCAGACCATCGGCAGGGTGCGGTATTCGGGGTGCAGCGGGAAGGCGATGCCCCATTCGATGCACATCTTGTAGGTGGGGCTGATCCGCGCCGCCTCCAGCCAGGCTTCCGGCACGCCGTCGGCGCGCGCCTGGGCGATCACCGCCGGGTCGTTCGGGTCGAGGAAGATGTCGAGCTGGCTGCGGTAGAGCTGCTGTTCGTTCTCGACGCTGGCTGCCTCCTCGATGCGGTCGGCGTCGTACAGCAGCACGCCCAGATAGCGGATGCGCCCGACGCAGGTCTCGCTGCACACCGTCGGCTCGCCCGCCTCGATGCGCGGGTAGCAGAAGATGCACTTCTCGGCCTTGCCGCTCTGCCAGTTGTAGTAGATTTTCTTGTACGGGCAGCCGCTGACGCACATCCGCCAGCCGCGGCACTTCTCCTGGTCGATCAGGACGATGCCGTCTTCCTCGCGCTTGTAGATCGACCCCGACGGGCAGCTGGCGACGCAGCTGGGATTGAGGCAGTGCTCGCACAGCCGCGGCAGGTAGAACATGAAGGTGTTCTCGAACTGCCCGTAGATCTGCTTCTGGATGCCCTCGAAATTGTAGTCCTGGCTGCGCTTGCGGAACTCGGTGCCGAGGATCTCCTCCCAGTTCGGCCCCCACTTGATGTCCATGCGCTCGCCGGTGATCAGGCTGACCGCGCGGGCCACCGGCATCGCCTCGGATTCGGGGGCGGTCTGGAGGTGGGTGTAGTCGAAGGTGAACGGCTCGTAATAGTCGTCGATCTCCGGCAGCGCCGGGTTGGCGAAGATGTTGGCGAGGATCCGCCACTTGCCGCCCTGGCGCGGCACGATCTTGCCGTTCGATTTGCGCTTCCAGCCGCCCTTCCAGCGCTTCTGGT
>JADYYZ010000245.1 GCA_020853405.1 Acetobacteraceae bacterium | reverse complement strand
TTCAGGATCTTGCCTTTGAGCGGCAGGATCGCCTGGAAGGCGCGGTCGCGCCCCTGCTTGGCGCTGCCGCCGGCGCTGTCGCCCTCGACGATGAAGAGTTCGGATTTCGCCGGGTCACGCTCCTGGCAGTCGGCCAGTTTGCCGGGCAGCGAGGAGACATCGAGCACGCCCTTGCGCCTGGTGAGTTCGCGGGCCTTGCGCGCGGCTTCCCGGGCCGCGGCCGCCTCGATCACCTTGGCGACGATCTTCTTTGCTTCCGCCGGGTGGCTGTCGAACCAGTGGTCGAGCGAATCCGCGGTAACCGCCTGCACCGCCGGCGCGACCTCGGAGCTCACCAGTTTCTCCTTGGTCTGCGAGGAGAATTTCGGGTCGGGCACCTTGACCGAGAGGATCGCGGTCAGGCCCTCGCGCATGTCCTCGCCGGAGAGCGTGAGTTTCTCCTTCTTGCCGGCCTCCTCGGCGTAGCGGTTCAAGACGCGCGTCAGTGCCGCGCGGAAGCCGGTCAGGTGCGTGCCGCCATCCTTCTGCGGGATGTTGTTGGTGAAGCACAGCATCGATTCGTGGTACGAATCGTTCCACGCCATCGCGACTTCTACGGTGATGCCGTCGCGCGCTGCCTTGAAGGCGATCGGGGCGCCGGCAACGCCCGCCCTGCCCCGGTCGAGGTATTTCAGGAACTCGACCAGCCCGCCTTCGTAGCGCATCTCGTGGCGTACGGGGGGCGTGTGGCGGGCATCCTCCAGCACGATGCGCACCCCCGAATTCAGGAACGCGAGCTCGCGCAGGCGCCGCTCCAGCACGGCGAGATCGAACTCGGTGCGGCTGAAGGTCGCGTTGCTGGGCGTGAAGGTCACCTGGGTGCCGCGCCGGCCGCCCTGTTCGCCGGCGCGCGCCAGCGGCGCCAGCGGCTCGCCATGCGCGTAGGTCTGGCGCCACTCGCCGCCGTCGCGCCAGATGCGAAGATCGAGCGTCGAGGACAGCGCGTTCACCACCGAAACGCCCACCCCGTGCAGCCCGCCGGATACCTTGTATGAGTTCTGGTTGAACTTGCCGCCGGCGTGCAGCACGGTCATCACCACCTCGGCCGCGCTGCGCCCTTCCTCGGGGTGGATATCGACCGGGATGCCACGGCCGTTGTCGCTGACGGTGACGCTGCCGTCGCCGTTCAGGGTCACGCTGACGAGATCGGCGTAGCCGGCCAGTGCCTCGTCGATGGCGTTGTCCACCACCTCGAACACCATGTGGTGCAGCCCGGTGCCGTCATCGGTGTCGCCGATATACATGCCCGGCCGCACGCGCACTGCCTCGAGCCCGCGCAACACCCCGATCGAGGTGGCGTCATAGGCAGCGGAATCGGCGGCTTCCGGGGCGTTGGCGCCCACGCTCGGGGTGCTGGACAGGGGCTGGATTCCTGGCTGGGAAGGATCGGGAAAACTATAGCAGGCCGCCCGGGTCAGGGGCAGGAAAACTCGGAGCCGGAACGAGTTGCCCTGCCCCCGCGTGCCAGAACTCGGCACGCCCCAGCAGCGGCTGGAACAGGGCGGAATCGGTGCCGGTCAGGAAGCTTTGCGCGGGCAGGGCGCAAAGGGCCTCGAACAGGGCCGCCCGGTGGGCCGCGTCGAGGTGGGTGGCCGGTTCGTCCAGCAGCAGCAGCGGCGCCGCTCCCCGCGCCTCGGCGATCAGGCCGGCATGGGCCAGCACGATCGCGACCAGGAGCGCCTTCTGCTCGCCGGTGCTGCAGAGCGCGGCCGGCATCGCCTTGCCGGCATGGGTGATCACGAGGTCGGCGCGGTGCGGCCCGGCGCCTGCGGTGCCGTGCGCGGCGTCAGCGCGCCGGCCGCGCGCCAGCTGCGCGCCGAGCGTCGCCTCGGCGGCCAGCGCCGGGCCCTGATCGAGCAGCGCACCGGTCGGGCACTGCACCGAAAGCCGGGCGGCGGGGAAGGGATCGACCGCGCCCCCCGCCAGCGCCGCATCCAGCCGGATCGCGAGCGCGCGGCGCGCTGCCGCCACCGCGACGCCGTGCCGCGCCATCGCATCCTCGAGCGCCGCCAGCCAGGCGGCGTCGGCATCGCCGGCGGCAAGCAGCCGGTTGCGCCCGGCCAACGCGGCCTCATAGGCGCCGATCTCGCGTGCGTGGCCGGGGTCGAAGGCGAACACCAGCCGGTCGAGAAAACGCCGCCGTGCCGCAGCGCCATCGCGGAACAGGGAATCCATCGCCGGCGTGATCCAGACCGCGGCCAGGCGCTCGGCGATCGCCGCCTGGCTCCGCGGCGGCGCGCCGTCGAGCTGGAACCGCCGCCGTGCCGCCCCCGCCTCGGCTTCGGTGCCGACGGCAAAGGCGCCGTCGGGCGAGGCGAAGCGGCCGGCTGCCGCAAAGCCCCCCGAGCCACCCCGGCGCGCGATCTCGGCCAGCCGCGCGCCCCTCAGCCCGCGACCCGGCACCAGCAGGCTGATCGCCTCCAGAAGGTTGGTCTTGCCCGCGCCGTTCCCGCCCGTGATGCACAGGATGCGGCCGCGCGGGTGCCAGTCGAGCCGGGCGTAGCCCCGGAAGTCGGTGAGGACGAGGCGGGCGAGCGCAACCGTTGCGGTAGTGGCCGCGGTCAAACCCGCATCGGCATCAGCACATAGAGCGCCGAGGTATCGCCTTCCTGGCGCACCACGGTCGGCATGGTGCCGTCGGCGAACCTGAACTCGACGTTGCTGTCCTCGCCGGCGATCTGGTCGGTGATGTCGCGCAGGTAGCGGGCCTGGAAGCCGATCTCGAGCGGGGTCGCGTCATACGACAGGTGCTCGTTCAGCTGCTCGCTGGCCGAGCCCATCTCCGGGCTGGCGGCGGAAAGCGTCAGCGCGTCCTTTTCCAGCGCGAGCTTCACCGGGCGCGAGCGCTCGCTGCTGATCGCCGCGACCCGGTCCACCGCCTCGGCGAACTCGCGCTTGTTCACGCGCAGCAGCTTGTCGTTGTCGCGCGGGATCACCCGCTCATAGTCGGGGAAGGTGCCGTCGATCAGTTTGCTGACCAGCCTGATGCGCCCGGCATCGAGCTCGAACGAGATCTTGGTGTCGGACAGCGCGATCGTCACCGGCTCGGTCGTCTCGTCGGCGAGTTTCCTCACCTCCAGCACGGTCTTGCGCGGCACGATCACGCCGGGGATCTTCTCGGCGCCCTCGGGCAGCGGCTCCTCGACCCGGGCGAGGCGATGGCCGTCGGTGGCGACCGCGCGCAGCACCCGCGCACCCTCGCTGCTGGCCTCGTGCAGGTAGATGCCGTTCAGGTAGTAGCGCGTCTCCTCGGTGCTGATGGCAAAGCGCGTGCGGTCGATCATGGCGCGCAGCGACAGGGCCGGCACGACGAAGCGGTGCGGCAGGCTGCCTTCCGCCATCACCGGGAAATCCTCGACCGGCAGGCAGTTCATGCTGGTCGAGAAGCGGCCCGCGCGAAGGCCGAGCGGCGCATCGCCGCCCGGATGATCGAGCTCGATCTGGGCGCCTTCGGGCAGTTTGCGCACGATCTCGTACAGCGTGGCTGCCGGCACGGTGGCAGCACCGCTGCGCTTGATGTCGGCGGGCAGGCGTTCGGCGAGAGCGATCTCCATGTCGGTGGCGGTCAGTTCCAAGGCGCCGTCGCGCGCCCGCAGCAGCACGTTGGCGAGGATCGGGATGGTGTTGCGCCGCTCGACCACGCTTTGCACGTGCGCCAGGGCGCGCAGCAGGATCGGGCGTTCGGCGACGACCTTCATGGGGGTTCCCCGGCGGTTACTGCTCTCCCGCGGCGAATCGCGGAACGGGAGGTTAGCCCAAGGCTTGCGGCCGGGTGAAGGGGCGGGTTCCAGCGGCCCGGCCGGGCGGGCGAGGCGGCCTGCGGCCTATCCCCGGCACGCCGCCCGGATGCGGCATGCATTCCGGGGGCGGCTGCGGTCAGGTTTCCAGCATCCGGCGCAGCAGCTCCACGTCCTCGCTGAATCCGGCATCGCGCGCCATCAGTTCCGTGACCCGCGTGCAGGCGTGCATCACCGTGGTGTGGTCGCGGTTGCCGAAGCGCCGGCCGATCTCGGGCAAGCTGCGCTGGGTGAGCTGCTTGGCGAGGTACATCGCCACCTGGCGCGGCCGCGCGACATTGCGGGCGCGGCGCGCGCTGCCCATGTCGCTGACCCGGATGTTGTAGTGCTCGGCCACCCGCTTCTGGATCTCCTCGATGGTCACCCGCCGGTCGTGCGCGCGCAGAAGGTCGGCCAACGCCTCCTGCGTGCCTTCCAGCGTGATCGGCCTGCCCAGCAGCTGGGCGTGCGCGATCACGCGGTTCAGGGCGCCTTCCAGTTCGCGCACGTTGCTGGTGATCTTGTGGGCGAGGAACTCCAGGACCTTGGCCGGCACCTCGGCCCGGGCGGCGGCTGCCTTGGCCTGCAGGATGCCGATGCGGAGCTCGTAGGTGGTGGAATGCAGATCCGCGACCATGCCGCAGCCGAGCCGCGTGCGCAGCCGGTCCTCGAGCCCCGGCAGTTCGGCGGGCGGCTTGTCGGCGCTGATCACGATCTGCTTGCCGGCATCGACCAGCGCGTTGAAGGTGTGGAAGAATTCCTCCTGCGTGCTGTCCTTGCCCAGCAGGAATTGCAGGTCATCGACCATCAGCACATCGACGCTGCGCAGCGCTTCCTTGAACTGCATGGTGTTCTGGCTGCGCAGCGCGGCGATGAAGCGGTACATGAACTTCTCGGCCGACATGTAGACGATGGCGCGGTCGGGCCATTGTTCGCGGATCGCCCACGCGATCGCATGCATCAGGTGGGTCTTGCCAAGCCCCACCCCGCCATACAGGAACAGCGGGTTGAAGCCGGGGCTGGAGGGAGCATCGGCGACCCGGCGGGCGCAGGCATGCGCGAATTCGTTCGGCTTGCCGACGACGAAACTGCCGAAGATGAAGCGCGGATCGAGCGCCGCCGAGAGTTCGGTACGGGAATCCTGACGCGGCCCCCGAAGCAGGGCGGCGATGCCGGCGCCGTCGGCGGGCGGCAGGACAGCGGGCGGAAGGACAGCGGGCGGAAGGACAGCGGGCGCGAAGGCAGCGGGCGGGATGGCGTCGGGCTGGGTGGCGCCGGCCGGCGGCCGTGCGCTCGGTGAGACCGGCTCGGCAAGGCCGGTGCCGTCGCCGATGCCGGAACGCACCAGCAGATCGACCCGGCGGATGCGCGGCAATTCCGCCTGCCACAGCGTGCGCACACGGTCGAGATGGTGGTTGCGCACCCAGTCGCGCAGGAAGCGCGTGGGTAGCGCGATCAGCACCTCATCGCCGGTGACCTCGACCAGGGTCATCTGGCGCAGCCAGTTGCGGTATTCGACATCGCCGACCTGGTCGCGCAGGCGCGCCCGCACGCGGGCCCAGGATTCATCGAGCGGGGCGGGGCGCGAGGCGGGCTGTTGGATCGCCAGATGGTTCGCCCGTTCTCGATCCTGCGCCATGTCCCGCACCTGCCTCTCCCGCCCGGCCAGTTCCGCCCGGGCTGCCCCGCCTGGCCTGCCCGGACCACCCGCCCCGACCCTTTGCCCGGAGCAGGACCGCCGGCCGCGACGCCTGATTCCGGTTCCGAACCCGGTCCGGCACGCATCGCGGCACTGGCGTGATTTTACCTGCTTCCGAAGCCCGTACGCAAATGTTTATTCACCGTGATGCGGTGCCGTAGCCGCAACGTCCAAGTATTTGCCAGTGAATACTAAGATTGGTTCGTGCCGTTATTTGGACACAATGCCGGTCCGGCAGATGAAGCCGCCCGCCCGGTACTCCGGGCCGCGCCGGCCCGCGGAACCATCCCCCGCCCCGGGGAAATGTCCAGCCAGGGGCGCGGCGTCGCCGCGCCCGAGACGTCAGGCGCCGGCGCCGAGGCGCCGCACGCGCCCCGAAAGTCGCGACAGTTTCCTGGCGGCAGTGTTCTTGTGCACCACGCCCTTCTGCGCGGCACGCATCAGCTCGGGCTGCAGTGCCACCAGCGCGGCAGCGGCATCGGCAGCCGAACCCGCCGCGATCGCCGCCTCGACCTTCTTGACGAATGTCCGCATGCGCGAACGCCGCGCGCGGTTGCGCTCGGTACGCACCGCGGTCTGCCGAATACGCTTCTTCGCGCTGTCAGTGTTCGCCATCGCTGCTGTTCAACCGGGACCAGGAACCAAACCAGGATGCCGCGATGGACCAAGGGCCACGCGGCGGAAGGCGCGGGGTATACGCTTGGCCCCTTGCAGGGTCAAGCAGCGCGCCGGCAGTGGCGCGCGCTCAGCGATGCACGAAGCTCGCCTTGCGCTTCTCGGCGAACGCGCTCATGCCTTCCTTCTGATCCGCGGTGGCGAACAGCGGCAGGAACAGGCGGCGTTCGGTACGCACGCCCTCGGCGAGGCTGGTTTCCTGCGCCGCATTCACCGCCTCCTTCGCCGCCGCCACCGCAACCCGGCTGAAGCCCGCGATCGCCTCGGCCGTCTTCATCACCTCGGCCATGTGCTCCGAAGCCGGGATCACCCGCGCAACCAGGCCCGATGCCAGCGCCTCGGCGGCGTCGATCATCCGCCCGGTCAGAACCATCTCCATCGCCTTGGCCTTGCCCACCGCGCGCGTCAGGCGCTGCGTGCCGCCGGCGCCGGGAATGATGCCGAGCCTGATCTCGGGCTGGCCGAACCGCGCGGTGTCGGCGGCGATGATGGTATCGCACATCATGGCCAGCTCGCAGCCGCCGCCCAGCGCGAAGCCCGCCACCGCGGCGATCGTGGGCTTGCGGCAGCGGCTGATCCGCTCCCACGGCGCGATGAAGTCGTGCATGAAGGTGCCGGGGTAGGTACGGCCGACCATCTCCTTGATGTCGGCGCCGGCGGCGAACGCCTTGTCGCTGCCGGTCAGCACGATGCAGCCGATCGCCGGGTCGGCCTCGAACCCATCGAGTGCCTGGTTGAGTTCGCCGATCAGCGCATCGCACAGCGCGTTCAGCGCCGCCGGCCGGTGCAGGGTGATCTTCCCGACCGCGCCGATCGTCTCGACCAGGATGTTCTCGTAGGCCATCGTGCCCTCCGGCGGTTGCGGCGGCGCAGATAGCCTAGCGTTGCAGGCGTGGGCAATAGAATGTGCTGCGCCCTGCCTGCTCGATCCTTGCAATCCCAGGGCAGGCAGGCCGGCCCGGGCAGTCGGGGCAGGGCATGCCGGCGCGGCCATATACACGCCAGGCATGCTGGAAATAGCCGAGTTCGCCATTCGGCTGCACGTGGTCGCGCAAACTCGAGCCGCCGGCGGCGATCGCCTCGGAAAGCACGTCCTTGATCGCTGGCACCAGCCGCGCCGCCCGCCTGCCGACGATGCCATGCGCCTGCCGCCGGGGTGAGATGCGCGCGCGGAACAGCGCCTCGGCCACATAGATGTTGCCGAGGCCCGCGACCACCGTCTGGTCGAGCAGCGCCGCCTTGATCGTGCTTGCCCGGCCGGCCAGCGCCGCCGACAGCACCGCCGGCGTGAAGCGATCGCCAAGCGGTTCCGGCCCCAGGCGGCGAAGGCGCGGGTGCGTCGCCTCGGCCCTGCTGTCCACGAGGTCGAGGCTGCCGAACCGGCGCGGATCGACAAAGGCGATGCGCCGCCCCAGCCCGGTTTCGATCAGCAGATGCGCATGTGCCGGCGGCGGATCGGACGGATCAAGAATCATCCGCCCGCTCATGCCAAGATGGACCAGCAGGGTCTCATTCCCATCGAGCCGTGCCAGGATGTATTTGCCGCGCCGCGCCATGCCCAGCACCCGCCGCCCGGTCAGGCGCTGGGCCAGGCGTTCGGGCAGGCGAAAGCGCAGAGCCTGGCGGGCGAGCGTGACCCGCACCAGAACCTGCCCGAGAAGCGGCGGGCAGAGGCCACGCATCACGGTTTCGACTTCGGGGAGTTCCGGCATCGCGCGGCGCACGCTACCTTCCGTCCCGATGAGCGACAATCACGCGGATTTCGGGTTCAGGCAGGTCCCGGCCGAGGCCAAGGCAGGGCTGGTGCGTGGCGTCTTCGACAGCGTCGCGCGCCGCTACGACCTGATGAACGACCTGATGAGCCTGGGCGCGCACCGGGTGTGGAAGCGCATCTTCATCAATGCCCTCAATCCGCGGCCCGGCGAGCGCGTGCTCGACCTTGCCGGCGGCACCGGCGACATCGCCGCCGCGATTTCCGCGCGCGGGGCGGATGTCTGCCTCAGCGACATCAACGAGGCGATGCT
>JADYYZ010000244.1 GCA_020853405.1 Acetobacteraceae bacterium | reverse complement strand
GACCACGGCGATACAGTCGCGCGCCTGACAGTCCCGCGGCTGGCCGCGCAATCGCGGTCTCCGGCCGCCGGGCCGGATGCGGATTCTCCAGGTATATCAATAAGTTAATGGTCTCGTGGCTGGGGGACCTGGATTCGAACCAAGACTGCCCGAGTCAGAGTCGGGAGTTCTACCGTTAAACTATCCCCCAGCGGGACAGCATCCATCGCGCGCGGCGGGCAGATAGCACCCCGGTCATGACACTTCAACCGGCGCCGCGCTGCCGCCCCGGCGCGCCCGATGCCGGCCGCGACGCAGCCGGGGAGCTTGCGTCCGGGCCTGTAAATTCCGTTCAATCACAAGTCCCGCTCCCGCACGGACCACCATGGAAACCCCGCTATCCGTTCCAGACCCTGCCTCGCAGCCCGGGCACGCCTCGCCCGAGCCGCGTCGGCACGCGGGTGCGCCGCTCTATGGCGCGCTCGATCTGGGCACCAATAATTGCCGGCTGCTGCTGGCGGTCCCCGCGCGCGCCGGGTTTCGGGTGGTCGGCAGTTTCAGCCGCATGATCCGGCTGGGAGAGGGTCTTCGCGCGACCGGTCATCTCTCCGAGGCGGCACAGGAAAGGGCGCTCGACGCGCTGGCTGCGTGCGCCGCGAAGCTCGCCCGCCAGCCCCCTGGCCGCTTCCGGGCGGTCGCCACCGAGGCGTGCCGGAAGGCAACGAACGGTGCCGCCTTCATCGCCCGCGCCAGTCGCGAGACCGGGCTTGCGATCGACATCATCTCGCCGCGCGAGGAAGCCGAGCTGGCGATGGAATCCTGCCTCGTGCTGCTCGATGCGCAGGCCGCCGAAGGCGTGCGCCGGGCGGTGCTGTTCGACATCGGCGGCGGCTCGACCGAGCTCGCGCTGGTGCGCGTCGCGCCAGGCGAACGGCCCGAGCCCGCCGGCTACGCCAGCCTGCCGGCCGGCGTCATCACGCTGGCCGAGGCGTTCGGCGATGCGGCGCGAACGCGCGAGGGATTCGCGCGCATGGTCGAGCATGTCAGCGACCTGCTCGCGCCGTTCGAGGCGGTACACCGGCTGGCCGACCAGGTGTTCCGCGGCGGCGTGCACCTGGTCGGCACCTCGGGCACGGTGACCACGCTGGCGGGCGTGGCGCTCGACCTGCCCTGCTACCGCCGTGCCTGGGTCGATGGCGTGACCCTGGATGCACAAAGCACCGATGCCGCGTTGGCGCACATCCTCGCCCTCGATGAGGGTGGGATCGCCGCGCACCCCTGCATCGGCCCCGACCGCGCGGAGTTCGTGCTGCCCGGCTGTGCCGTCTATGCCGCGATCCGGCGCCTGTGGCCGGCACCGAAGGTCACGGTCGCGGATCGCGGCCTGCGCGAGGGCATCCTGCTGCGGCTGATCGCGAAGGACCGCGCCGGCCCCGCGCGCTGGCGATAACGAGATGACGGGGCGGCGATGAAGGGCGGCACCGGGCGGCGCCTGACCGAGCGGGTGCGCACCGCGACCAGCCGCAGCCCCGGCTCGGCGCGCTGGCTCGCCCGCCAGCTCAACGACCCCTATGTGGCGCGCGCCAGGGAGGCGGGCCTGCGCTCGCGCGCCGCCTTCAAACTGCTGGAGCTCGACCGGCAGTTCCGGCTGCTGCGCCCCGGCCTTCGCGTCGTCGATCTCGGCGCGGCACCTGGCGGCTGGTCGCAGGTGGCGGTGCGGAAGGGGGCCGGCCGGGTGGTGGCGATCGACCTGCTGGAAATCGAGCCGATCGCCGGTGTGGTCATCCTGGAGGGAGATTTCCTGGCCGCCGCGGCGACCGAAAGGGTTCGGGCGGCGCTCGGGGGGCAGGCGGATCTGGTGCTGTCCGACATGGCAGCCAACACGACCGGGCATGCCGCCACCGATCATCTGCGCATCATGGCCCTCGCCGAGGCGGCGCTCGACTTCGCGCTCGGCGTGCTCGCGCCGGGCGGTGCGTTCGTCTGCAAACTGTTCCAGGGCGGTGGCGAGCGTGCCTTCCAGGAGACGCTCAAGCGGCACTTCGCGCGGGTGCGCCACGCCAAGCCGCCGGCCAGCCGGAAGGAGAGCGCCGAGACCTACGTGGTCGCCCAGGGGTTCCGCCCGCACGATTGACGCGCTCGCGCGCTCGCGCGCTTGCGGCGGCACGCCGGGCGGCGTATGGGGGGCCGCCAAGTTGCGCAACCGGAAGCTCTTGGCCATGTCGCCCGACACTGCACCCCCCCGCACCGCACCCACCCCCACCGCCCGCGCCGCGCCGGACCGGCCGCCGATCGCCGAGGCGCTGGCCTTCGACGACGTCCTGCTGGTGCCGGCATTTTCCACCGTGCTTCCTGCCGCCACCGACCCGCGCACGCGGCTGACGCGGCGGATCAGCCTCAACATCCCGCTGGTCTCGGCGGCGATGGACACGGTGACCGAGGCCGAGATGGCGATCGCGATGGCGCGTGCCGGCGCGATCGGCGTCATCCACAAGAACCTCTCGCCCGACGCCCAGGCCGCCCAGGTGCGCAAGGTGAAGAAGTTCGAAAGCGGCATGGTGGTCAACCCGCTGACCATCTTCCCCGACCAGACGCTTGCCGATCTGCACGCGCTGAAGGAGGCGCACAAGGTCTCCGGCTTTCCGGTGGTCGAGCGCGGCAGCGGCAGGCTGGTCGGGATCGTGACCAGCCGCGATGTGCGCTTCGCCAACGACCCCAGGATGCCGGTGGCAACCCTGATGACGAAGAACCCGGTCAGCGTCGGGCCGGAGGTGACGCCGGACGAGGCACGCAAACTGCTGCACCAGCACCGCATCGAGAAACTGCTGGTGGTCGACGACCAGGGGCGCTGCGTCGGGCTGATCACGGTCAAGGACATGGACAAGGCGGAAAGCTCGCCCAACGCCAATCGCGACGAGCTCGGCCGGCTGCGTGCGGCTGCCGCGGTCGGGATCGGCAGCGAGGGCATCGCGCGGGCCGAGGCGCTGATCGCTGCCGAGGTGGATGTGATCGTGGTCGATACCGCGCACGGCCACTCGGGGGGCGTGCTGGGCGCGGTCGAGGCGATCAAGCGCCTTTCGAATGCGGTCGAGGTGATCGCCGGCAATGTCGCAACGCCCGAGGGCGCAGCCGCGCTGATCGACGCGGGTGCCGACGCGGTGAAGATCGGCATCGGCCCGGGGTCGATCTGCACGACCCGCATCGTCGCCGGCGTCGGCGTGCCGCAGTTCACGGCCGTGCTGGAAACCGCTTCGCTCTGCCGCGCCCGCGGCGTGCCGGCCATCGCCGATGGCGGCATGCGCAATTCCGGCGACATCGCCAAGGCGATCGCCGCCGGCGCCGATGCCGTGATGATGGGCAGCCTGTTCGCCGGCACCGACGAAGCACCGGGCGAGGTGTTCCTGTACCAGGGCCGCTCCTACAAATCCTATCGCGGCATGGGCTCGATCGGCGCCATGGCGCGCGGCTCCGCCGACCGCTACTTCCAGCAGGAGGTGCAGGATTCGCTGAAACTGGTGCCCGAGGGCATCGAGGGACGGGTTGCCTACAAGGGGCCGGTTGCGCAGGTGATCCACCAGATGGTGGGCGGCCTGCGCGCCGCCATGGGCTATACCGGCAACCGCACCATTCCCGAGATGCAGGACAACTGCCGGTTCCGCCGCATCACCGGCGCCGGGCTTCGCGAAAGCCACGTGCACGACGTGGCGGTGACGCGCGAGGCGCCGAACTACCACTCCGAGGCATGATGCAGCGCGCTGCCGCAGCGGCACGGGGCGCCGCCAGGCCGCGATCGCACATCATCGCGTGACGCCGCCCGCCCGTCTTGATGCCGCGATCGCGCTTCTCGATGCGATCGAGGCGGCACCCAATGCCCCTGCCGATGCCGTGGCCAACACGTTCTTCCGGGCGCGGCGCTATATCGGCGGTGGCGACCGGCGCTGGATCTCGGATCTGGTGTGGAACGTGCTGCGCCAGCGGCTGCGGCTCGACTGGCACCTGGCCCGCGCCGGCCAGGTACCCGGCGCGCGCACCCTCGTGCTTGCCTGGCTGATGCTGGGCGAAGGCCGGAGCGCCGATGCAGCGGCCGGGCTGTTCTCGGGCAGCCGATACGGTCCGGCCCCGCTCGCCGCCGGCGAGCGCGACCTGCTGCGCCGGCTTGCCGGGCGGGCGCTGGTCGACGCCGCGATGGATGAGGCGACTCGGCTCAACCTTCCGTCCTTCCTGCTGGACGGGTTCCGGGCGCGGTTCGCCACCACGCTGGCGGCCGAGGCGGCAGCACTCGACCTGCCGGCCAGCCTCGACCTGCGCGTCAACCTGCTGAAGGCCGGCCGCGACGCCACGCGCGCCGCGCTGGCGGCCGAGGGGTTCGAGGCGGCGAACACGCCCTACTCGCCATGGGGCCTGCGCCTTGCCGCCCGCGCGCCCGTCACCGGCGCCAAATCCTTTCGCGACGGGCTGGTGGAAATCCAGGACGAGGGCAGCCAGCTGATCGCCCTTCTGGTCGATGCGCGCCCCGGCATGCGGGTGCTCGATTTCTGCGCCGGTGCCGGCGGCAAGACGCTGGCGATGGCCGCCGCCATGGAAAATCGCGGCAGGCTCGTCGCCGCCGATGTCTCGGCCTCGCGCCTGGACGGTGCGGTGAAGCGCCTGCGCCGCGCCGGCGTCCACACGGTCGAGCGGCGCCTCATCGCGCCCGGGGAGAAATGGCTGAAGCGGGCCGCCGGCAGCTTCGATCGCGTGCTGGTCGATGCACCCTGCACGGGCAGCGGCACCTGGCGGCGCAACCCCGACGCGCGGTTCCGGCTGCGGCCCGAGGCGCTTGCCGAGCTCGTCACGAAACAGCGAGAAATCCTCGGTGCCGCAGCTGAAATGGTGAAAGCTGGCGGCCGGCTCGTTTACGCTACATGCTCGCTGCTGGGCAGCGAGAACGAAAGGCAGGTTGAAGCGGTGCTTGGGTCGCGTCCCGATTTCCGGCTGCTGCCGCTTGCCGCGCTGTGGGGCACGCTTGCGCCGGATGCGCCGCTGCCGTGCACCGGCCGCTGTCTCGCGCTGTCGCCCGCGGCCAACGGCACCGATGGGTTCTTTGCCGCGGTCATGGTGCGCGACGAGGGCGTGCCGGCTGGAGGGCGGAACTGATCGCGATCCGCCGCGCGCGGGCTGCCGACGCCGAAGCGATCGGCGCGGCGATGGTTGCGGTCTGGCGAACCAGCTATGCCGGTATCCTGCCTCCAGAATATCTCGCGGGCATGTCGATCCGGCGCCAGGCGGCGCTGTGGCGGGGCACCATCGTGGATGGCGGATCGGGCCATGCCACGTTCGTCGCAGTCGCGTCCGGCACCGATTCGGTCGGCGGGCCGTGGCAGCCGCCGCAGATCGCGGGCTTCGCCTCGGGCGGGCGGCGGCGCGGCGGCGCTTGCGAGGAAGGCGAGATCGAAACCCTTTATGTGCTCGACGACTACCGCGAGCAGGGGATCGGGCGGCGGCTGATGCGCGCGCTGTCGGCGCACCTGAACGCGGTCGGCTGCCGCAGCGTCCGGCTGTGGGTGCTGCGCGACAACCCGAGCCGCTGGTTCTACCAGCATCTCGGTGGCCGGCTGGTCGAGGAGCAGGCGATCCGGGTCGGCGGCGAGCCGACCGTGCAGCAGGCGATGCGCTGGGACCCGATCGGCCTGCTGATGGCCGCAACCGCCCCGAAGGTCGGCAGCTGAGGCGGCAGGGCCGGGCCCTTCGCGGCGCGTGCAACGCTTCGTTACGTGCGGTCGCAGGCTGGTGAAACTCCTGTTGCAGCGTGCTGGTAACACTTCCCCTGCTTCGGGAAAGGGTTTCCTGCACCATGGATTTTCGGGCGCCTTCCGGCCGCATCGTCCTCGCCTGCATCGCCGCCGTCGCGCTCGCGGCCGGCTGGGCGGCGTGGGCGCAATCGTCGGCGCCACCGCCCGCCTCGGTCTCCGGCCCGCCGCCTGCCGCGGTAGTGACGGCCGAGGTGAGGCGCGCGGATGCGCCCCTGATGGTCAGCGCCAACGGCGTGGTCGAGGCGGCCGCGGTGGTTGCGGTGCGCACCCGCGTCGATGGCGCGATCGAGAAGCTGCTCGTGCAGGAAGGCCAGTCGGTGCGCCACGGCCAGCCGCTGTTCACGCTGGACAGCCGCCAGAACCAGGCCCTGCTCGCCCAGCAGCAGGCGGTGCTGGAGAAGGATCGCGCGATGGCCACCCGCGCCGCTGCCGACGCCACCCGCTATCGCGCGCTCGGCGGCGAGGGCTCGGCCTCGCAGCAGCGGCTTGAGCAGGCGATCGCCGATGCCGCCGCCGCCGCGGCCACCGTGAAGGCAGACGAGGCGCAGATCGCCCAGACCCGGCTTGCCATCGACTACGCGACCATCACCGCTCCGATCGACGGCAGGATCGGCACGCTGCCGATGAAGGAAGGTGCGTTCCTGCGTGCCGCCGAGAACGTGGTGCTGGCCACCGTCACGCAGATCGACCCGATCGAGGTCCGCTTTGCCATCCCCGACCGCTATCTGCCGATGCTGCTGGCCCACCAGGCGGATATCGGCCTGCCGGTGGTGGTCAGCGTCAGCAACGACCCGCGCGGGCCGGTCGCTGGCAGCGTCAGTTTCATCGACAGCCAGGTCGACGCCGCGACCGGCACGATCGCGCTGAAGGCGTCGATGGCCAACCCCGAAACACGGCTCTGGCCCGGCCAGTATGTGCAGGTGGAACTCAGGCTGGCCACCGACACCAACGCGCTGACGGTGCCGGCGGCGGCCGTGCAGCAGGGGCCGGGCGGCGCCTTCGTCTGGGTCGTGGCCGGCGGCACCGCGGCGCCGGTCGCGGTGCGGGTGGCGCGCGTCGGCGGCGGTGTCGCGGTGCTGGAACAGGGGCCGGAAGCGGGCACCCGCGTGGTCGTCGAAGGCCAGCAGCGCCTGACCAGCGGCAGCCGCGTGATCGAACGCAGGCCCGAGGCGGCCGGGGCCGCGGTTCGCCGATGAACATCTCGGAACTTTGCATCCGTCGCCCGGTCGCGACCTGGCTGCTGGCGCTCGCGCTGATCGGCGCCGGCATCGCCGCCTATTTCCAGCTGCCCGTCGCCGCCCTGCCGCGGGTGGATTTTCCGACCATCGTCGTGACCGGCACGCTGCCCGGCGCCAGCCCCGATACCATGGCGAATTCGGTGGCACTGCCGCTCGAGAAGCAGTTCGGCGCGATCGACGGCATCGACCAGATGAGTTCGGTCAGCGGCCAGGGCACCACCCAGATCACCATCCAGTTCAAGCTGGAGCGCAACATCGATGCCGCGGCACTCGACGTGCAGGCGGCGATCAGCCGCGCCCAGCGCCAGCTGCCGGCCGAGATGACGACGCCGCCCAGTTTCCGCAAGGTGAACCCGGCGGATGCGCCGGTGCTGCTCTTGGCGATGACCGCGCCCGAACTGCCGCTCTATCGGCTGAACGAATATGCCGAGACGCTGGTGGTGCCGGCGGTGAGCCGCGTGCTGGGCGTGGCGCAGGTGCAGATCTATGGCCAGCAGAAATACGCCGTGCGCATCCGGCTCGATCCCGCGCGCATGGCGGCCCGCGGCCTCGCCGTCGATGACGTGGCGCGCGCCATCCAGAATGCCAACACCAACACCCCGGTCGGCGTGCTGAGCGGCCCGCGCCAGCAGCTGACGCTGGCCGGCAACGACCAGCTGCCCGACGCCGCCGCCTTCCGCAACATCGTGGTCGCGGGCAGCGGCGCGACGGCGCTCCGCCTCGGTGACATCGCGAGCGTCGTCGATGCCGCCGAGAACGATCGCCTGGCCTCGTTCATTGACGGCAAGCGTGGCATCGTGCTGGCGGTGCAGCGCCAGCCCGGCGCCAACACGGTGCAGGTGGTGAACGATGTGATGGCGCTGCTGCCGGCGCTCCGCGAGGCGCTGCCGCCTTCGATCAGCATCACGCCGACGACCGACCGCAGCCAGTCGATCCGCGGCTCGGTGCACGATGTCCAGGAAACGCTGGTGATCGCCATCCTGCTGGTGGTGATGGTGATCTTCATCTTCCTGCGCCGCCTGTCCGCCACGCTGATCCCGGCGGTGGCGGTGCCGATCAGCCTGGTCGGGACGTTCGGCGCCATGTACGTGCTGGGCTACGGGCTCGACAACATCACGCTGCTCGGGCTCACGCTCGCGGTCGGGCTGGTGGTCGATGACGCGATCGTGGTGCTGGAGAACGTCGTGCGCCACATCGAGGGCGGCATGCCGCCGCTGCAGGCGGCGATCACCGGCTCGCGCGAGATCGGCTTCACCATCATCTCGATCACCGCCTCGCTGGTCGCGGTGTTCCTGCCGATCCTGCTGATGGGCGGCGTCGTCGGGCGCGTGTTCAACGCATTCGCCGCCACCGTCTCGATCGCCGTGGTGGTCTCGATGGTGGTATCGCTGACGCTGACGCCGCTGATGGCGAGCCGGCTTTCCGGGCACCACAGGGAGGGAAGGCTCGGCCGCCTGCTGGGCGCGATGCTGGCGCCGCTCGATCGCGGCTACGCGGCGGCGCTGCACGCCGCGCTTGGCGCGCGCTGGGTGGTGTGGCTCGCGTTCGCCGGCTCGCTGGCGCTGGGGGCATGGCTGGTGCTGACGATTCCGAAGGGCTTCTTCCCGATCGAGGATACCGGCCTCGTGTCCGTCACCACCGAGGGGCCGGCCGACGCCTCCTATCAGGCGATGCTGGACCGCCAGGGGCGGCTCGCCGAGCTGATCGCGGCCGACCCGAACGTGACCAAGGTGGTCTCGGCGGTCGGGGTCGGCGGGCCGACGCTGACGGTGAACCAGGGCCGCATGTTCCTCACCCTGAAGCCGCGCGCCGACCGGCCGCCGGTTGCCGAGGTGATCCAGCAGCTGCGCCGCGCCAGCGGCCAGGTGCCCGGCCTCACTGCCTATTTCCAGCCGATCCAGAACATCAGTTTCGGCGCCCGGCAGTCGCGCACGCTCTATGTGCACACCCTGCAAGGTCTTTCGACCGACGAGCTCTATACCTGGACGCCGCGCGTGGTCGCCGCGCTGCGGGCGCTGCCCCAGCTGCAGGACGTCAACACCGACCTGTCGCTGAACAACCCGATCGTCTCGGTCAGCGTCGACCGCGACCGCGCGGCATCGCTCGGCGTCGGGCTCGACCAGGTGCGCCGCGCGCTCTATTCCGCGTTCGGCGGCCGCCAGGTCAGCACCATCTATGCTGCATCCGACAGCTACCAGGTGATCCTCGAGGCGCTGCCGGAGGACCAGGTCGACGAGGGTGCGCTGGGCCGCATCCAGCTGCGCGGCGCGGGCAACGCGCTGGTGCCGCTGTCGAGCCTCGCGCGGGTGGAGCGGAGCGCCGGCCCGCTGACGGTGCAGCACCAGTCGCAGCTGCCGGCGGTGACCATCGGCTTCAATACCGCGCCAGGGGTGGCGCTCGGCGATGCGGTGGCGGCGATCCGGCGCACCGAGGCGGCAATGGGCATGCCGCCGACCGTGGTGCCGGGCTTCACCGGCGGCGCGCAGCTGTTCGAACAGGCGCTGGCCAACCAGGGCATCCTGATCCTGGCTGCGGTGCTGGCGATCTATGTGGTGCTCGGCGTGCTGTACGAAAGCGCCATCCACCCGTTGACCATCCTGTCCGGCCTGCCGGCCGCCGCCGCCGGCGCGCTGCTGACGCTGAAACTCTTCGGGCTGGAACTGTCGGTGATCGCGGTGATCGGCGTGCTGCTGCTGATCGGGCTGGTGAAGAAGAACGCGATCATGATCATCGATGTCACGCTGTCGAACGTGCGCCAGGGCATGGCACCGCGCCAGGCGGTTGAGCAGGCCTGTCTCGTGCGCTTCCGCCCGATCATGATGACGAGCCTTGCCGCGGCCGCCGGCGCGCTGCCGATCGCGGCCGGCTGGGGGGCGGCGGCGGAACT